>JBPCSZ010000052.1:0-6478 GCA_051006655.1 Chitinophagaceae bacterium | reverse complement strand
CCGGTGGCATCGGCATCCGGATTGTTATGGTGACTAATACTAATGCGCTTCGGCGAAGCCAATAAAGGCAAAAACTCGGAAAGTGATTTCATGGGAATTGGCAAATTTGCTGTATTTCACACGCATAACCAAAAATTTATTGCTTCTACCGTTAGGGTTAAAGGAGTTATAACAAAATTTTACTGACAAAACGGCATATTCGGACTAATTTTGCAGGATGTTGCAAGCACAAGAACTCCAAGCGCTCAAAAATCGCTTTGGTATTATTGGTAACCATCCCTCCCTGAATTACGCCTTGAGTGTAGCCAACCAAGTAGCTCATACCGATTTAACCGTCCTCATTCAAGGGGAAAGTGGGGTAGGGAAGGAAGTCTTTTCTCAGGTTATTCATTCTCAAAGCGCCCGCAAGCATAGTCCCTTCATTGCCATTAACTGCGGGGCAATACCCGAAGGGACTATCGACAGTGAATTGTTCGGACACGAAAAGGGCTCCTTTACCAGCGCCTCGGAAAGCCGAAAAGGCTACTTTGAAACCGTCAACGGGGGCACCTTGTTTCTCGATGAAATTGGGGAATTGCCCCTCGGTACCCAAGCCCGTTTATTGCGGGTACTCGAAACCGGCGAATACATTCGGGTGGGTTCTTCGAAAGTACAAAAAACCAATGTGCGCGTGGTGGCCGCTACCAACCGCGATTTATTGCAACAAGTAGATGCCGGAAAATTCCGCGAAGATTTATACTATCGTTTAAGCACGGTGCCCATTCGTGTGGCTTCCTTGCGCGAACGCCACGATGATATTCCGGTATTGTTCCGGAAGTTTTGTTTAGACTTTGCCGATAAGTACCGCACCACACCCATTCAACTCAACGATGAAGCCAAAAGTGTATTGATGCGTTACCATTGGCCCGGTAATATTCGTGAATTGAAAAACATGGCCGAACAAATTTCCGTTTTGGCCGAAGAGAAATTAATTGATGCCGATACCTTGTTACGCTTTCTGCCCGCATTCACCAGCGAAAACATGCCGGTTTTACACAGTTCACGCACCGAAAGTCAAGATGGCCCCGAACGCGATGTGATGTATAAACTGTTCATCGACATGCGCCAAGATGTGAACGACCTCAAGAAAATGTTCTTCGAGATTTTGAAAAACCCGAGCATGGCCAATGCCTATGTGAGTGAATTGCAACACAATGCTGAACCCTTATTGCCCGTGATGAGCAAAGAAAGTGGGGGAGTAAGCAATGCACCCATCATTCTCCACAATTCCGATATGCGCGATATCGATCAATTGCATCCGGTAGAAGAAGTATTGAACCTAGCCGATCGGGAACGCGAGTATATTATTAAGGCCCTTAAAAAACACCGTGGCCGTCGCCGCGATGCCGCTTCCGAATTAGGTATTTCCGAACGCACCTTATACCGAAAAATTAAAGAATATGATATTGAAGAATAAGGTGTTTCGCCTATTGCTCACGCTTTCACTTACGCTCTCGCTCTGTGCCTGCGGCATATATAGTTTCACCGGCGCGTCTGTGGAAGGCAAAACCATCAATATTCATTTTATTGAAAACAAGGCGCCCAATGCGGTGCCAACTTTAAGTGCCAGCTTCACGAACAAATTGCGCAATCGCATTTTATCGCAAACTTCCTTGGCACAATTGAATAACGACAATACCGATTATAGCATCCAAGGCGATATTACCCAATACGATGTGAGTGTGGCGTCAATCAATGCCGATGCTGCGGCTAAAAACCGACTCACCATTTCGGTGAATATTCAGTTCGAAAACAAGTTGAATCCGAAAGCCAATTTTACACAAGGCTTCACCCGCTTCGCCGATTTTCCGTCGTCGCAAAATATTCAATCCGTCGAAACGCAACTCATAACCACCATCAGCGAACAACTTGCCGACGATATTTTCAACAAAGCCTTTGTGAATTGGTAGAAGCCAAGCCACGAATCTTTTATTAAGCACCCGTCCCGCCTTTCGCGCCAAGCCACGTTGGTCTTCGCGTTCACACTCGCTTACGCTCCCGCACCCGCTAATCCCATCGTGGGCTTTCTGCTGCAGTCGGGGCTATTTTTTCATCGTTCGGAACAGCCTTCAGCTATGGCAACAACCGATATTGTTTCGCCCCTTTATTTCTCCGCATCGTCACTCGCCAACATTTTTCCATCAATATGATTTCACCCGCGAGGACGTTGCGGTAATTCAAATAGTAAAATTATAAAAATCCATAGTCAATGGTTTCATTTACAAAATGAATTTTATTCCAAGTTCGAGATGCCGGCAGAGCCGAAAATCTCGAACAGCCTAACTACGTATAAATCCTCGCTTCCGCTTTCCCGCACCCGCTTTGATTTTGGCATCTCGAACAGCCTGACTACTTATTAATCCTCGCTTTCTCTTTCCCGCACCCGCTTTGATTTGAATTTATATAAATCCAAATTTCAAGTGTTTATTTCATGTACATTTGAACAAACTGCTCAATGCGCATTACATTATTGTTTTTATTGTTACTTTTTAAAGATTCGGTTTTTTCTCAATCCATTCTTTTGCAAGATAATTTTGAAGGAATCAGTACCATCCCATCTTGGGTTGGCGATAATTGTGGTGTCGATACCTCATTCAATAATCTATTTCCATCGGGCATCAATACCTCGTTAAAGGTATTGCGGTATTCCGATATGGGCGCACTTTACGCTAACGTTCGTTTCGATGCCGGCGTGAATTTCAATTTACAAACCAGTAGCACCTTTTCACTGAAAGTATACGTGCCTTCTTCCGGCATTACCGGGAATCAACCAAACCAAATTTCATTAAAACTCCAAAATGCATCATTGCCATCACCTTGGACTACACAATGTGAAATTATTAAACCCATTGTGTTAAACCAATGGCAAACCATCACGTTTAATTTTGCCACCGATCCGTATATTAATTTAGACCCTAATTCGGGTAACCCAATAAATAGAAGCGATTTTAACAGGGTTGTTTTGCAAATTAACGGGGAGAACAACAGCGCACAAGTTGACGCTTATTTAGATGATTTTTTATATGCCGGTTCTTTATCTATTTTTAATCAATTGGTATGGAGCGACGAGTTTAACAACAATGGCGATGTAAATACCCTGAATTGGTTTCATCAAACCCAATTACCCAATGGGGTGAGTTGGTATAACAACGAATTACAACATTATACCAATCGTTCCGTGAATTCGTATTGCGATAATGGTTCCTTGCATATTGTGGCTAAAAAAGAAAATTTTAACCAACAGGGACAAACCAAACAATATACATCGGCTCGCCTGAATTCTAAATTCGCTTTTAAATATGGTCGCGTTGAAGCACGGGCTAAATTACCAACGGGCGCCGGAACCTGGCCTGCCATTTGGATGCTCGGTAAGAATATTATAGAACCCGGTGCTTATTGGACAAATACCTTTGGTACTGCAGGATGGCCGGCTTGTGGCGAAATTGATATCATGGAACATTGGGGGAGTAATCAGAATGTAGTATCGAGCGCCGTTCATTTCCCGGTGAATGGTAATTTATCGGTAGGCCAATATGTAACGAATGCACAAACCATAGCCGATGTTTCAACTAATTTTCATGTGTATGCTATGGAATGGGATGAACAAAAAATATCCTTTAGTGTCGATGGCATTAACCATATGGTGTATAATCCACCCATTAAAAACCAATATACTTGGCCATTCGATGCCGAGCAATATTTATTGCTGAATGTGGCCATAGAACCCAGTGTTTCTCCAACGTTTATACAATCGGGTATGGAGGTTGATTATATTCGTGTATATCAACAATTTCCATTAAGTATTCATGAAACAGCATTAAAAAATCGAATTCATTTATTTCCTAATCCGGCAAATAATTTTTTAACCGTTCAACGGACAAATCAATTATTGGCCAGGTTAGATATTTATTCCATGTTAGGAACCCTTGTTCAATCGTTTGAATTAAGTGAAATGCAACACACATTCGATGTGTCTGGCTTAATGCCGGGTGTATATTGGGTCAAGTTGATTTCGGATCAAGAAAGTACAATAACTACCCGCTTTATTAAATATTAGGTATTGAACACATATTGGCTAATTGAATGATAAGCCAAATTACTTTCCCGCACTCGCACTCGCTTTCCCGCTCTCGCTTTGATTTCCGCTTCTGCTTTCCCGCACTCGCTTTGTTTTTTGGGCAAAGCCCCAAAAAATACCGTATTGGTTTATTTTATTCAACTAGTTTAAGATTTCTCTAAAACACCTGGTTTAAATTTGTGAGTATAAATGAATTTTTATGGACAGAAAAGATTTCATAAAAAAGGGACTCATGGGAACCGGTTTCTTTGTTTCTACGGCCGCCATGGGCGAAGTGTTGACCAATGAAATTGATGAATTAAAACCACTCGATTTAATTGGATTCAACCATATTCCCAATGCAGAAACGAACCTAAGCAATAACCGTGTTTTACACAAGGCCGATACCCGGGGCGATGCCAATCATGGTTGGTTACAAAGTAGACATTCTTTCAGCTTTGCCAATTATTACAATCCAGAACGGATGCACTTTGGTGTACTTCGCGTTTTGAACGACGATATTGTGGCCCCCGGTATGGGCTTTGGTACTCACCCCCACGATAATATGGAAATTGTTTCTATTCCCTTGGAAGGTGACTTGGAACATAAAGACAGCATGGGAAATGTCACCGTTATTAAGGAAGGGGAAGTGCAAGTGATGAGCGCCGGCACCGGCATCACCCACAGCGAATTCAACAAGAATCCCGATAAACCCGTCAAGTTTTTACAAATTTGGATGTTCCCCAATAAGAAAAATGTAAAACCCCGCTACGATCAAATCTCCATCAAAAACGTTGAAAAACGCAATGCCTTCTATCAAATATTATCGCCTACCTCACTCGACCAAGGCGTATGGGTTCATCAGGAAGCTTGGTTCCATTTAGGTAAATTTGATGCCAATAAAAAGTCGCATTATACCCTCAATAAAGCCGGCAATGGGATTTATGCCTTTGTGTTGGAAGGCGAAGTTGAAATTGCCGGACAACGTTTATCTAAACGTGATGGCTTCGGAATTTGGGATGTAAAAGAGGTGGCTTTTCATTCAACAACGAATAGTAAAGTGCTTTTGATGGAAGTGCCTATGAACATGTAAAGTATATATTATTAATTTTAAAAGCGTCTAGTACAGGCGCTTTTTTTATTGTCATAAACCTGCGTTTTAATTTTTATAAATCCGCTACCTTCATACTTTAATTCATCAGCATCCTATTTTATGTCTATCCGTTTTTTATATTGGTTTGTCTTGTGTCTAGTTCCTTTAAGCGGTTTTACTCAAACCACCGATTCTTCATCGAACACCTTGTTGCATTTTGACGATGGCCAATCGAAAATAGTACCGGCCTTTTCTAATTCGAAGGAATGGATTAAAGAGGAATTATGGGTTGAAACCACCTTCGATTCCGATTTTGATGGGAAACCCGATCGGATGCATGTGTTTGTAACGCGACCTAGGCAAACCAATACGTCCCAACTTAAATTGCCGGTCATTTACATGACGAGTCCATATTATGGCTTGAGTTTAAAAAACATGTTAGGCATTGGTGGCAAGAAATTCAATTGGTCGGTGGAACATGAATTGGGACAATTACCCGGCAATAGAAAACACCCTAATTTTAAAACTAGAACCAAACGTCCGCTCTTATCGGGCATGTATGAAAAGCAATGGATACCCCGTGGCTATATTATGGTGTATTCTTCATCGCCCGGTACCGGATTATCGGATGGTGCACCGACCATTGCCGGTGATAATGAATCCCTCGCGCCCAAGTCCGTAATCGATTGGTTGTGTGGACGCGCTAAAGGCTATACCACCCGCAAAGGGGCAGTTGAAGTAAAGGCCTTTTGGTGTTCAGGCAATATCGGTATGACAGGCACTTCGTATGATGGTACCTTGTGTTTAGCGGCGGCAACCACGGGCGTTGAAGGATTAAAAGCCATAATTCCGGTAGCGCCGGTATCCTCTTTTTATCGTTATTATCGTTCGAATGGTTTGGTTCGTTCACCCCAAGGCTATGAAGGCGAGGATGCCGATGTGATGTTCGATTTAATCAATACCGGAAAAAAATCGAATCGGAAAATCATTAATCGTAATGTGCGCGATAACATTATTAGTGAAGGTATAGATCGTAAAACCGGCGATTACAATGCCTTTTGGGATGCCCGCGATTATTTAAAGAAAATCGATAAGATGAATGCGGCGATGCTCATGGCCCATGGGTTCAACGATTGGAATGTGATGGCCGAACACAGTTATCGTTTTTACAAAGCCGCGAAAGAAAAAGGGTTGCCGGTACAATTGTATTACCATCAGGGTGGACATGGCGGCGATCCATCGATGACCATGATGAACCGTTGGTTTACGCGCTATTTGCATGGCATCAA
>JBPCSZ010000051.1:0-21741 GCA_051006655.1 Chitinophagaceae bacterium | reverse complement strand
ATTCGGTGCCTTATATTGTAATGGAAAAATCGACTTGTACAGATGGTTTTATTCCCACTGAAAATGAGCGTTGGCAAAAAGCCTTTGAAACCAAGCAATACTTAGTTTATCGATTAATGCCTTAATTGTTTTCATTCGTTTTCGAGGGCGTATGTTTTGGCCCATAATTTCAGTTTTCGAATATAATCAAAATATCCTTTTTCCATTCTATACCATAAAATGCCAAACACCAATACTGATGTTCCCAGAATGATATAGGCTGTTTGAATATTCGTATTAAACCATAGCAATAACAAACCTGAAATTATAGCAAATGCAATAAATGAGAGCAATAAATAAGGGCCGCCTATATCAATTAAACGAGGTGAAAATTTCATTCGAATTTTAGACCCCTCAGTATCGGGCGAAATCATCATTTTCGTAATGGGTAAGGTGAAAATGGCATCGGAGTTTTCGGTATGAGGAATCACTTTTAAATGGTCGCCTTCATCGAATACTTCAAAGTCGAGTTGATGAATGTTGACATGCTTTCCTAAAAAACGCTGTCGTAAACTGCTTGGATTTTTCCCGCAGTTGAATTGGTACTGACGTGTGAAGAGCATAAGGGGTAGTTTTAATATTCAGAAAAATAATACCGCCTTAGGCATAAATGCAAGTGTTTAATGTAAAATTAATAGATGTTCAAACAACAAAAAACCTGAAACAAATGAAAATCAATTGTTTCAGGTTAAAAAAAAATAGCGTTTTTGAGCCTAAAATCCTGTAAAATTTACTTTTTGGCTTGAACCCAGTCGATAAGCACGTTGGCCGCTTCGTTTATGTAAGCGTCTTTACGTACATTTTTCAACCATTCTTCGTTGCGTTTAACCGAAACAGAATCGGTTTGAATGGTTTTTAAATCGGCACTTAAATTGCCGGCTTCAACTTTAGCATTCGATTGATTTAAATCTTCCAATTGTTTGGCTAAATCTTTGGCTTCTTTTATTTGTTCACGGTATTGTGTGAGGTTTAATGAATAACGATTATTATCGCTTTGCTGTTTAATGCGTTGTGCATTTTTCTTAATTACATTGAAAGCTGTGTTAGTAGAAACTCGTTGGTTCGATTTAGCCACTAAGGTGCTGAAATCAATGTTCATACTTACCGGTGTATAATTGGCTTTGGCAACTTGATCCCAAGCCAAAGAATATTCATCTTTACGTTCGCCAAAATCCATCAACGAAAAAGCATCGGGCAATGCAATATCGGGGGTAACTCCTTTTAATTGAGTGGAGCCGCCATTAATGCGGTAGAATTTTTGTAAGGTTAATTTTAATGAACCAGGAGGCTGTAACGAAGCATCACCCCGATAAAATTCTTCTAAACCAAATACACGTTGCACGGTGCCTTTTCCGAAGCTGGTACTTCCTAAAATGATACCTCGTTTATAATCTTGAATAGCGGCCGCCATAATTTCGGAAGCCGAGGCACTGGCCTGATTAATTAAAATAGCCAAAGGGCCATCGTAAACAATACCGGCTTTAGCATCGTTGAGGGGTTGAGCGGCGGCACCACGCGATTTTACTTGTACCACTGGACCACGGTCGATGAAATACCCCACAATATCTACTACATCGGACAGTGAACCGCCACCGTTGTTACGAAGATCGAACACTAATCCATCAATCCCTTCCGCGTTTAATTTATTCAATTCTTTTTTTACGTCTTCAGCACATCGACGTCCATTCGGATCGTTGAAGGCATTATAAAATTCAGGTAAAACGATGTATCCAATTTTCTTGCCTTGTTGTTTAATGATAGCCGATTTGGCGAAGGTGCTTTCCGTTTCTACTTTACCACGGCGAATGGCAATTACTTCCTGATCGCCGGCAATATGTTTTACTGTTAAGCGAACTTCAGAACCTTCTTTCCCACGAATAATTTGAACGATATCTTCAATATCCCAACCGGTAACTTCTACCGGTTCATCTTCGCCTTGGGCCACTTTTACAATAATATCTTCAACTTTCAAACGGCCTTCTTTCCATGCAGGAGCACCCACAATCACTTGCTTGATTTTACATTGTCCTTCTTCAACCGCTAACTGGGCACCAATGCCAAAGAAAGAGCCACTCATTTCTTCATCGAAACGTTGTTTGTCTTTCGGAGGGAAGTAGTCGGTATGTGGATCTACCACGCGACACATGCTGTTGATATAAGTAGCAAAGCGATCGGTTTCAGTAATTTTATTGATGCGTTTAAAATAGCCTTGCATGTTTTTAAGCACACTTTCACGGGCTTCTTTTTCTAATTCGGCATCGGTTTTAATTTTGAGATCTTTTGACGCTGTCGCATTTTTTTTATCGCCCGATTTGGCTGTTTCAATGCTTTTGTCTTGTTGCTCTTTTAACTCATTATAACGCACCAAGGTTCTGTATTTCATGCTTTGAAACCAACGCGCTTTTAATTCAGTGGCATTGTTTGTCCATGCAATTTTTTTTCCGTCGAGTTCAATGTTTTCTTTACTGGTAAATTCAAATGGTTTTTCAAGGGCTTCTTTGAAATAGGTATTGGCTTCGGCAATTCGCTGTTGTAGGCGTTTCGATACTAAGTCGTATAAAGTAGTTTCACCGCTTAAAATATGGTCATCAATTTTATATCGGTATTGACTAAATTCATCGTAGTCGATGCGTGTAAAAAATAATTTTCCGAAATCGTTGTATTCCATATATCGATCGAATACTTGACGAGAAAATGTATCGTTGATTGTTTTGGGCGAGTAATGTCCTTCTTGCAAAACTTGCATGATGGTTTGCTGCACCGATTGATTGACATTTTCGGGTGCATGGGTTGGTACCAGGGCCTCGCCGGTAATTATAGGGTCTATGCCATTCAAATCGGAGAACGGTTGTTTGTCGGCATTCATTTTAACAGAAAGGAAAAAGCCCATTCCAATCATAATCAATAAACCCCAGAATCCATTTTTATTCATAGATAATTGTAATATTTCAGGGGTAAAAGTAGCACCTTTGCCGTAATAAAAAACGTTAATCCCATCCAGCCATGAATTTTATCGAATCGAATACACATCGAATAAAACAATTGGCGGCAACGTTAGGATTTGACGATTGTGGCATTGCCAAGGCGCAACGATTAGATGATGATGCCCGTCGATTAGAAGCTTGGTTGAACCAAGGGCATCATGGGAAGATGGGCTATATGGCGAATCATTTTGAAAAACGAATAGACCCAACGCGCTTGGTGGATGGGGCTAAAAGCGTCATTACCTTGGTTTTGAACTATTTTCCGAAGCAAAGTATCGATTTAGGTGGATTTAAAATTGCTCGATATGCTTATGGCGACGATTACCACGATGTAATACGGGCGAAGTTGCGCACATTCATGCAATGTATAGAAGATGAAGTTGGTCCGGTGGCCGGAAGAGGTTTTGTGGATAGTGCGCCGGTATTGGAACGGGCTTGGGCGGTTAAATCGGGATTAGGTTGGGTTGGTAAGAATGGCAACCTCATCATGAAAGGAAAGGGCTCGTACTTTTTCATTGCTACGTTGATCGTTGATTTAGAATTACAACCTGATGCTATTTTTGCTACCGACCATTGTGGCCGATGTACCCAATGTATTGATGCTTGTCCAACCCAAGCTATACTTCCCAACAAGACCATAGCCGCCAATCAATGCATATCCTATTTTACCATTGAATTGAAAGAAGCATTTACAGGGAATGAACCTGCTTGGAACGATTGGGTTTTTGGTTGTGATATTTGTCAAGAAGTTTGTCCATGGAATCGTTTTAGTCAAGCGCATCAAACTTCCAATTTTAATGTCAACGAGCGTTTGTTTGAATGGCAAAAACAAACAAATACATCCTCAATCTCGTTAATTACGTCGGAATGGTTTTCGTTCGTATTTAAAAATTCACCGTTGAAACGTTCCGGATACGACCGATTCATGCGCAATATTGACCATGTGTTACAAAAAAATAACAAAGCCCTTCAGTAAGGTTGAATTTTATAAAAATGACAAAAAAACGTGTGATTTGCTTGTTTTTTTAGCATTTAACACCATTTTGCACTAATTTTTAATAAAAATTAAGCATGAGTGGCCTCTTAGATTCAGCGGTATTTTGTAACAATTTATACTTAATTAACGTATGTTCACCTTGAAAAAGCATTGAAAAAAGGAAAAATCATGTTACTTTGCAACGAATTAGACATAAACAAAAATGATAATAAGACGGATAAGCACAGGTTATCCACAAATTTATTTGGATTTCACTCCATGCCATAAACATGTGAGTGACTTTTTCTTTTGTTCTTTTTGTTTAATAAGCTAACCCTAAAATTTCTATCAACCTTAAACCTTGATCTATGAAAAAATTGTTTACCCTTTTGACCTTGTTCGTTTTGAGTATAGCTCAAGCGACTGCTCAAATTGAAGTCACAGCAACAGCTGGTAGTACCGGGCCATCAACCTATACTACCATGAGTGCTGCATTTGGTGCGATTAATGCCGGAACCCATCAGGGGGCAATTACGATTTTGGTTAAAGGGAATACGACCGAGCCTCAAACACCATTATCCTTGTTGGCGTCTGCAGGATCGAGTAATTATTCGAGTGTTTTAATTCGTCCTTTCGGAGGAAATTGGACGATTAATTCAAATGGTAGTCCTTTGAATAATCGGGGGATTATTGAGTTGTATGGTGCCGATAACGTGACCATCGATGGGGATGATCCGTTAGAGCCCGGCACACGAAATTTAAGTTTCACGATGGCGACCAGTTCGAACACGGGTACAGCTTGTATTCGCGTTGGTTCGGTATCAACCGATGGGGCTACGAATATCAATATCAAGAATTGTAATATTGTTGGGGGGCGTTTAAATGCTACATCTACTTTAGCTACTTTTGGTATAGCCGTTTCGGGAAGCACATCAAGCGTTACAGCAACCGGTAGTAATAATACCCAGGTTACTATCGAGAACAATGCAATTACACGTGCTTTCAGAGGTATTTTTGTAAATGGTGCCGCTGCAACACCGTTTAATGGATTAGTGGTTAAGGATAATATTATTGGTTCGGCTAATTCAGCCGATAACGTGGCTATAGGTATAAACATTGGAGGAACTTCAGCTACTGCCGGTGTAAATTCTGCCATTATTGAAAAAAATGATATTCGTGGTGGTGATTATGCAAATGGCGGTTTTGCTTCGGCCATTTCGGGGATTGAAGTTGGGGCTAATAATCATGGTATTATTATTCGTAAGAACAATATCCATGATATCATGAATCCGATTTCAACAGGAAGAAGTACTGCGGGTATTTTAATTGCGGGTACATCGAATGGTATATATATATATAACAATATCATTCGTGATATTGTTTCCAGCAAGTTTGATGCTGCTATAGGTAGTTCGTCGCAAAACTATGGTATTCGTATTACGAACACCGCATCAACGGATGTTAAAATCAATTATAATACAATTGCATTACAGCAATTAAATACAGTGGGTACACAAACCAATGAACATAGTTCTTGTATTGTGGTGGCTTCAGGTACTGTCTTAAGTGAATTTATCAATAATAACTTAGTTAATAGTAGTACAAGTACGAATGCCTATGGTGTAACAACCTTGGCCCCTTCGGCTATTTCAACTGCCACCATGAGTAATAATAATTACTCAATTGCTTCCGGTAATATTGGATATTATAACGCATTAACGTATAATACCATTGCAACTTGGCAAGGGGCAACATCGAAAGATGCCGGTTCTTTAACTGAAACACCCTATTTCGTTTCGAGTACAGATTTGCATATTGATACAACCAATCCCAATTCGGTTAACTTCAACAATAAAGGGGTACCTGTAGCCGGTGTAAGTGATGACTACGATGGTGAAACACGTAGTTTGACATTACCTGATATTGGTGCTGATGAATTTAATATTGCGGTTTGTGCTTCTCCACTTTCTTCCGGTTCTATTTTACCAACAACGGTTGCCAAATGTTTAGGAACTACACAAACCTTTAATGTGAGTGGCGCCTCATCGGGGAATGGAATTAGTTATCAATGGCAAGTTTCAAGTACAAGTTCAAGTTCAGGCTTTAGCGATGTAGTGGGTGGTTCAGGCTCCAACACGGCAAATTACACCACGGCTTCTTTAAGCTCAACCGGTACTACCTATTATCGTTTACGCATTATTTGTTCTTTAAGTAATGATACTACGTATTCATCAGCAGCCACTTTGTCGGTGTATAATTTACCCAATGTTCAAGTGAACAGTTCGGTGTTCAGTTATTGCCATCCAGGGGGAGTAGCGGTTAACTTAGTGGCATCGGGCGCTGATTCTTATACTTGGACGCCGGCTGATGGTTTGAATTCAAATACCGGCGCTTCAGTAAGTGCTAGTCCGAGCGTATCAACAACTTATACCGTAACCGGTGTAAATACATTAGGTTCATGTTCGGCTACTGCAGTTACTACCGTTACGGTTAATGGCATGCCAATGATTCAGAGTTTAACGGCTAGCCCTACCATTCTTTGTGGTGGTAATTCAGGTACGTTATCGGCAGATGTTTATGCTTTCCAAGGTACCAATGCCGGATTGTATCAATTTGAATCGGGGAGTGGTGCTAGCTTAGATCCTATGATTGGGGCGACCACGATTGTTAATGCCGGGGTGGATGATATAAATTCAGCCATTCAATCGTTACCCTTTAATTTCAATTTCAACAATTCAAGTTACAATACTTATGTTGCTTCACCGAATGGTTGGATGATGTTTGGTGGGCCAGGTGTAACACAATCGAATAATGTTACTGTAAGTAGTACAAATATTCCAAAGTTATTCCCTTATTGGGATGATTTGGCCACTGGTTCGAATGGTTGGATTAAGAATGTTACCACAGGCACTGCGCCTAATCGTATTCATAAAATTGAATGGAAATTGGCTATCCCGTTGAGTTTAGCTACACCGGCCAATTCAACTTTCCAAGTTTGGCTTTATGAAAATACCAATAAAATTGAATATCGTTATGGTGCTATGGGTACGCCCGGTGGATCTTCCACTGCTTCAGCGGGTTTAACCGGTTCGCCAACTCAATTTCAAAGCATCACATTTGCAACTAATTCTGTAAGTAATAGTACACCGAACGATTTATTGAATAGTGTTCCGGCTTCGGGTACTGTATATTCATTCAATGCACCTAATCCTGTTTTATCTTATAATTGGGAACCTTCTGCTTATTTAAGTAATTCAAACTACGCTACAACATCGGTTGGTTCATTAACCGCTAATGAAACATTCACATTAACTGTAAACAATGCCGGATGTGAAACGTCGGATACAATTACAATTGGTTATGCTGCAGGTGTTGTTTGCGGTGCAATTACATCGAGTAACGGTACCAATATTTGTTTAGGTACAACAACACAATTAACGGCAAATGCTTCGGTAGGTGGAACCCCATATACTTATTTGTGGGCACCTAGTACGGGGTTAAGTAGTACTTCAATTGCTAACCCAATTGCCTCTCCAACAACAAATACAACCTATACTGTAACAGTTACCGATAACTGTGGTACAACTTGTTCAACTACCATTACTATTAATGTTCAAAATGCCCCTGCTGTAACAGCATCCACTTCATCGGCTGTTTATTGTTTCCCCGGTGGTGTTGGTGTTAACTTAAATGCCGGCGGTGCTGTTTCTTATAGTTGGACGCCTTCAACCGGTTTAAGTAATGCTTCAATCAGCAATCCGGTTGCCAATCCTACAACTTCTACTATTTACACGGTAGTGGGTTCTGATGCTAATGGTTGTACTGCCACTTCTACTGTGAATTTGGTAGTTAGCAGTGCATTGGCTATTTCGGCTACCGCAACGCCTTCTACTATTTGTTTAGGCAATACCTCTCAATTAAATTTCTCTATTCCAACGGCTTCGAACTATTGTACACCAATCATGAATACCGGTTGTGCTAACGATTACATTTCGAATGTAACTATTGCCGGTATTAATCGTAATTCAACTTGCGATAATTTAAGTGGTTCGAATGGTTATAGTTATTTGTCTAGTTTTACCGGAACCTTGGTAGCCGGTTCAACAGCCAATGCCTATTCAATTAAAACCGGTGGTGATGTTGATGGTGCTTCTGCTTGGATTGACTTTAACCAAGATGGTATATTTAGTGCAAACGAAAATATCTTCAATGGTTTCTTAGGAACAAATCCGGCTACTTATGCAGGTACTTTCAATGTGCCTGCTAATGCCATTAACGGTACTACTCGTTTACGTGTAAGAAGTTTGTTTAACGCTAATCCGGGTGCTAATTCGGCTTGTAATACATATACTTTCGGTGAAACGGAAGATTATCCTATTGTAATTTCAGGTGGTTTCAACCAGCCCGTTTTCTCTTGGAACAATGGTGCGACGCTAAGTTCAACAACAATTACGAATCCGGTTGCAACACCTAATTTAACTACCAATTATGTTGTAACTGTAACCGATGGTGCCGGTTGTACATACAGTACTTCGGCTCAGGTGAATGTAATTACTAATTTGCCACAACTTACGGTAAATACAACTAACCCGTTATGTAACGGTGGTAATGGTACTATTACATTCTCCACCAGCATTGGTTCAACACCATATACTTATACTGTAAATGGTTCAACACAAACAAGTCCTTATGCTGCTGTTGCAGGAACTTACACCATTGCCGTTACAGATGCCAATACATGTGGCACTCAATCGGTAGTGACAATCACAGAGCCTTCCCCATTAATTTTAAATGCGTATACTGTAAATGCATTATGTAATGGAGCGAGTGGTACAATTAACTTCTCGGCTACCGGTGGTACAGGCGCAATTGCCTATACGGTTAATGGAACAACACAAACAAGTCCATACACTGCTGCTGCAGGAAGTTATACTGTAGTAGCCACCGATGCAAATGGTTGTTCAACTTCATCGGTTTTAGTTATTTTATCTTCTTCTGAAATTTTGTTAAGCACTGCAACAGTCGATCCTACTTGTAATGGAGGGAATGGTTCAATTACATTCTCTGCTACAGGGGGTAAGGTAGGTCCATATGCTTATATTGTAAATCGTACATCGAATAATGTTACCGTTGTAAATACAAATAATAATACTACAGTAACAACTATCCCGGTTGGTAATTACCCTACTGCTATTACAATTAGTCACGATGGACATCGTGCTTATGTAACCAATGTGCAGTCGAATTCGGTATCTGTTATTAATACAATGACTAATGCTGTAATTGCCACCGTACCAACGGGTAATGGACCAATTGGTGTTGCGGTTTCACCCGACAATTCAAAATTATATGTGGCTAATAATCCTGATGGATCAATTACTGTTGTAAATGCCGCAACGAATACCGTATTAAATACGATTGCTATTGGTGGTCAACCACAAGGATTGGCCATTAACAATGATGGAAGTAAATTGTATGTAGCCAATTTTGCATCGAATACAGTTCAAGTAATTAATACAGCTAACTCTACCATCAGCAATACGATTAACTTCCCTGCCAATTCTAAACCATATGGTATTATTTTAAATCCTACGGGAACTAAATTGTATACCTCCAATTTCCAAAATAATACGGTTTCGGAAATTAATACTGCTAATAATACCATTGTAAATACAATTGCTGTTGGACAACGTCCTGTTCCATTAGCGATTACTTCCAATGGGAATACCTTGTATGTTGGTAATAGTTTAGACAATAATTTGTCGGTAATTAATACAGCAACGGCTGCTGTTACTAACACCATCGCTGTTGGCACAACCCCACGCGGTTTAGATTTATTACCCAATAACTCGAGTTTGTATGTTTCGAACATTGGATCTAACAATGTTTCGGTAATTAACACATCAACCAATACAGTTACTAATACAATTGCAGGCTTTAATGCACCGGCATCGTTTGGTAAGTTTATTACCTATGTACATGGTAATGATTCTACCATTAATTACCAAATAAATGGTGTTGCAGCAACCAGTCCTTATACTGCTACTGCCGGAACCTACACTATTGTAGCCACCGATAATGTGAACTGTACTAAATCGGCGGTTGTAACCATTGGTCAACCTGTGGCATTAACATTCACTACTTCAGTGAGCAATCCAGCTTGCAATGGTAACAATGGTACATTAACATTTGCTGCCAATGGTGGAACAGGAGCTATTTCTTACACCGTGAATGGAGTAACTGCCACTAGTCCATTCAGTGGTTTAGCAGGTACTTATACCATATCGGCTACCGATGCCAATAATTGTTCTGCGTCTACGGTTATGACCTTAACCAATCCTGCCATTTTAACTATTTCCGGTTCTTCAACTAATGCACTTTGTAATGGTGCAACCGGAAGTTTAACTTTCGGATCTACCGGTGGTACAGGTACTATTACTTATACTGTGAATGGAACAACACAAACTAGTCCGTTTACAACGATTGCAGGAAACTATACCGTAATTGCTACCGATGCTAACAATTGTACTGCTTCAACTGTTTTAACTATAGCACAGCCAACTGCCATAAGTTTAAGTGCTACTGCTAATAATGCCACATGTAATGGTGGAAATGGTAGCATTACATTTAGTGCCAACGGAGGAACAGGTAGTATTACATACAACGTAAACGGTGCTACACAAACAAGTCCTTTTACAGCTGTAGCAGGAACTTATACAATTGAAGCTACCGATGCTAATAATTGTACTTCTTCTACTGTAGTGACTATCAATGAGCCAAGTGCTATTTCAATTTCGCTTACAACCAATAATGCATTATGTAATGCTGCCAATGGTAGTTTAGTATTCAGTGCTAGCGGTGGTACAGGTTCATTTACTTATAAAGTGAATGGTGCAACACAAACAAGTCCTTTTGCTGCTTCTGCAGGAACTTATACCATTGTTGCTACCGATGTTAATAATTGTTCAAGTTCAACCACTACTGCTTTAAGTCAACCAACTGCTTTATCGTTGAGCGCAACAAATACCGATGCATTATGTTTTGGTGCTAATGGTAGTTTGTCCTTCAGTGCTACCGGTGGAACAGGATCTATTAATTATACCGTAAATGGCACATCACAAACAAGTCCTTTTGCTACTGTAGCCGGTACTTATACTATTGTTGCTACCGATGCTAATGCTTGTTCAACAACTACTACGGTTACTATTGCCCAACCGGCCGCTGCTGTTAGTATCTCTGTATTATACACAGCTAACCCAACCTGCGATTTAACCGGTATTGTTATTGTTTCTGCCAATGGCGGAACAGGGGCTAAAACATTTAGTATTTCACCGGCTGTTGGTGTTCAGGTTGTACCTGGTACATTCAGTTCATTAACTGCAGGTACTTATACCATCACTGCTACCGATATCAACAATTGTACTTCAACTACAGTTGTTAATATGGTTCTTCCACCATTCCCGGTAATTACTGTGACAGGTACAACCCCAATTTTATGTAACGGCGGTACCAGTACAATTACGGTAAGTGGTAGTTCTGGAACAGCGCCTTTATTATATAGTTTTAATGGAGGTACTTACAGTTCAAATACAACATTCACGGGTAATTTGGCCGGAGTTTATAATATCACGGTTAAAGATGCCAATGGTTGTACCATGTTAACGAGTGTAACGGTTACTCAACCTAGTGCTTTATCGTTGAATGCAACATCTAACAATGCAATTTGTTATGGTGGTAACGGACAAATTTCATTCAATGCTACGGGCGGTACAGGCTCTATTTCTTATACCGTAAACGGAACTAATCAAGTAAGTCCAATTACACCAGTGGCAGGAAGTTATACGATTGTAGCCACCGATGCGAACAATTGTTCTGTTAGTACTGTGGCTGTAGTGACTCAACCAACCCCTGTGGTGTTAAATGCTTCTGCTACCAACCCTATTTGCTACGGTAATAATGGAAGTTTATTGTTTAATGCCAGTGGTGGAACGGGAATTATTACATACACCGTAAATGGTGTAAATCACACAAGTCCATATTCAACTCAATCTGGTACTTATACCATCGTTGCAACCGATGCTAACGCATGTTCTGCCAGTACTGTTGTTGTAATGAATCAACCATCTTTAATTGTTGTAAATACTACTCATACATCAATTGCCTGTTTTGGAGGTACAAGTAATTTAACTGCTACTGCAACCGGTGGTAATGGATTATTGTTTTACTCGTTAGATGGTGTAAACTTCCAATCCTCTGGCATCTTTAATAACTTGACTGCGGGTACTTACACTATTACCAGTAAAGATGGTGCTAACTGTTCTGTTACAAGTTTAGTTACCATTACACAACCTGATCTTTTGGTTGTTAATGCCACTGTAAATAATGCCTTATGTCAATCGGCCAATGGTACAATCAACTTTAGTACAATTGGTGGAACAGGAATTGTATCGTACACTGTAAACGGCACTGCCCAAACGAGTCCTTATACAACTGTAGCCGGTACCTATACTATTGTAGCTACCGATGCTAACAATTGTACCGCTTCAACTGTTGCAACTATTTCACAACCTACCGCAGTTAGTTTATCAGCTTCTGCTTCCAATGCCTTATGTAATGGCGCCAATGGTAGTTTAATCTTCGGGGCTACCGGTGGAACAGGAACTATCAACTACACGGTTAATGGAACCGCTCAAACGAGTCCATTCGCTACTGTAGCCGGTACATACACTATTGTAGCAACCGATGCGAATAGTTGTACTGCTTCATCTGTAGTAACAATTTCTCAACCAACAACGGTTAGCTTGAGTGCTTCTTCAGCCAATGCTTTGTGTAATGGCGCTAATGGAAGTTTGACATTTAGTGCAACCGGTGGAACGGGTACGATCAACTATACGGTTAATGGAACTGCTCAAACGAGTCCATTCGCTACTGTAGCCGGTACATATACTATTGTTGCTACCGATGCTAACAATTGTACCGCTTCAACTGTTGCTACTATTTCACAACCTACCGCAGTTAGCATATCTGCTTCTCCTGCCAATGCGTTGTGTAATGGCGCTAATGGAAGTTTGACATTCAGTGCAACCGGTGGTACTGGAACTATCAACTACACGGTTAATGGAACTGCTCAAACGAGTCCATTCGCTACCGTAGCCGGTACATACACTATTGTAGCAACCGATGCGAATAGTTGTACTGCCTCATCTGTAGTAACTATTTCTCAACCAACAGCGGTTAGCTTGAGTGCTTCTTCTGCGAATGCTTTGTGTAATGGAGCCAATGGAAGTTTAACCTTCGGTGCTACCGGCGGTACAGGTACTATTAACTATACTGTTAATGGAACTGCCCAAACAAGTCCATACGCTACTGTAGCCGGTACTTATACTATTATAGCTACCGATGTTAATAGTTGTACTGCATCTTCTGTTGTAACTATCAACGAACCAACTGCTGTAAACTTAAATGCTTCTGCTACAAATGCTTTATGTAACGGCGCAAATGGTAGTTTAACCTTTAGTGCTACCGGTGGTACAGGTATTATTAATTACACTGTAAATGGTAATGCACAAACAAGTCCATTCGCTACCGTAGCCGGTACATACACTATCGTAGCAACCGATGCGAATAGTTGTACTGCTTCATCTGTAGTAACTATTTCTCAACCAACAGCGGTTAGCTTGAGTGCTTCTTCAACCAATGCGTTGTGTAATGGCGCTAACGGAAGTTTGACATTCAGTGCAACCGGTGGAACGGGTACAATCAACTACACGGTTAATGGAACTGCTCAAACGAGTCCATTCGCTACTGTAGCCGGTACATACACTATCGTAGCAACCGATGCGAATAGTTGTACTGTTTCTTCTGTATTGACTATCACCGAGCCAACAGCGGTTAGCTTGAGTGCTTCTTCTGCCAATGCTTTATGTAATGGCGCAAACGGAAGTTTGACATTCAGTGCGACCGGTGGTACTGGAACTATCAACTACACGGTTAATGGAACCGCTCAAACGAGTCCATTCGCTACCGTAGCCGGTACTTACACTATTGTAGCAACCGATGCGAATAGTTGTACTGCTTCATCTGTATTGACTATCACCGAACCAACAGCGGTTAGCTTAAATGCTTCTTCTGCCAATGCTTTGTGTAATGGCGCTAATGGAAGTTTGACATTCAGTGCAACCGGTGGTACTGGAACTATCAACTACACGGTTAATGGAACCGCTCAAACGAGTCCATTTGCTACTGTTGCCGGTACATACACTATTGTAGCAACCGATGCGAATAGTTGTACTGCTTCTTCTGTAGTAACTATTTCTCAACCAACAGCGGTTAGCTTAAGTGCTTCTTCTGCCAATGCGTTGTGTAATGGCGCCAACGGAAGTTTGACATTCGGTGCAACCGGTGGTACTGGAACTATCAACTACACTGTTAATGGAACCGCTCAAACGAGTTCATTCGCTACTATAGCCGGTACATACACTATTGTAGCCACCGATGCGAATAATTGTACCGCTTCTTCTGTTGTAACAATCAACGAACCAAGTGCTGTAAGTTTAAGTGCTTCGGCTTCAGATGCTTTATGTTTTGCAGCGAATGGTAGTTTAACCTTCGGTGCTACTGGTGGTACAGGTGCCATTACTTATACCGTTAATGGTTCTGTTCAAACCAGTCCGTTTGCAACGATTGCCGGTACCTATACCGTTATTGCTACCGATGTTAATAATTGCTCAGCTTCTTCTGTAGTAACTATTAACGAACCAAGTATTGTAGGTATTACCGCTTCTTCATCGAATGCCTTGTGTAATGGTGCTAATGGTAGTTTAACTTTCAATGGTAATGGTGGTACAACACCTTATACCTATACTGTAAATGGTGGTGCTCAAACAAGTCCATTCGCTACAATTGCCGGTACATATACCGTTGTAGTATCGGATGCAAATAATTGTACGGCATCTACCACATTGTCTATCACAGAACCAACTGCTGTATTTTTAACGGCTTCACCAAGTAACGCTTTGTGTAATGGTGCAAGTGGTACAATATCATTCAGTGCTGTTGGTGGAACCGGTACAATTGCTTACACGGTGAATGGTACTCCTCAAAACAGTCCTTACACGGCTACTCCAGGAACCTATACCATTGTAGCTACCGATGCGAACAATTGTAGTTCTAGTTCTGTTATCATTATATCACAGTCTTCTGCCATTTCAATGAGTGCCTCAGTAACAGATGCCTTATGTAATGGTGCTGACGGTAGTTTGATCTTCAGTGCTACCGGTGGTAATACCGGACCATATGCTTATATTGTTAATCGTACATCGAACAATGTTTCGGTTTTAAATACGAATAATAATAGCGTGATTGCTACTATTCCTGTAGGTACATATCCTTCTGGTATTGCGGTGAGTCCAAATGGTCAACATGCTTATGTTACCAACGACCAATCCAATTCGGTATCTGTAATCAATACAACATCGAATACAGTTGTTGCAACTATTCCAACAGGAACCCAACCAATTGGTGTGGTGGTTTCTCCAAATAGTTCAAAAATTTATGTTGCCAATTATGCTGTTGGAACTATTAGTGTAATTGATGCTTTAACAAATACAGTTTCAAATACTATTAATGTTGGTGGTAATCCTTATGGACTTACCATCAATAGTGATGGTTCACGTGTTTATGTTGCGAATTTTGGATCTAATAATGTTCAAGTATTGAATACGAATACAATGAGTGTTCTTAATACTATAACTTATCCGGCTAATTCCAAACCTTATGCTGTATTGTTAAATCCAAGTGGAACTAAATTGTATTCAGCTAATTTCCAATCAAATTCAGTTTCAGAAATCAACACTTCGAATAATACTATTTCAAGTACTGTTCCTGTAGGTAACACGCCGGTTGCTTTAACTATTCATTCGAATGGTAATAGCTTATATGTAAGTAACCGTGCAAGTAATAATGTTTCTGTAATCAATACACAAACGTTTACTGTAACCAATACGATTGCAGTAGGATCGACCCCTCGTGCTATCGATATTTCTCCAAGCGATTCGTTTGTATATGTTACTAACTCAGCATCAAACAATGTTTCAGTGATTAACACAACTACCAATGCTGTTGTGAATACAATAGGTGGATTTAATGCTCCGATATCGTTTGGTAAGTTTGTTGTTTACTTACCAGGTACAGGTGCCGGAATTACTTATACTGTGAATGGCTCATCGGCTGTTAGTCCATTTGCAGCTCCTGCTGGTACTTATACTATTGTTGCCACCGATGCCGTGAATTGTTCTGCAAGTACTACTGTTACCGTTGCTCAACCTAGTGCAATGGTTTTCACAAGTAGCTCTGTAAGTCCGTTATGTAATGGTGGACAAGGAACTATATCCTTTAGTGTTACGGGTGGAACAGGTACTAAAACTTATACCGTTGATGGTGTAAGTGCTACAAGTCCATACGCTGTGGGTGCCGGTACTTATACAGTAGTGGCCACCGATGCCAATGCTTGTACTACGTCAACTATTATCACTGTTACTGAACCTAGTGCCTTGGCATTAAATACATTAACAAGTGATGCATTGTGTAATGCTGCTCTTGGTAGTATTGCCTATATGGCCAATGGCGGAACGGGTACTATTTCTTATACCGTTAATGGGGTAGTGGCCAGTAGTCCATATTCAGCAATTGCCGGTAACTATACCGTAGTTGCTACGGATGCGAATGCTTGTTCTATTTCAAGTATCGTAGTTATTAATGAACCAAGTGCTGTAGTAGTTAGTGCAACATCAACCGATGCCCTTTGTAATGGAGGCAATGGTAGTTTGACGTTCAGTGCAACCGGTGGAACAGGCAGTATGATTTATACGGTTAATGGGGTTTCTCAAACAAGTCCTATGTCAACGGTAGCTGGAACATATACCATTGTGGCAACCGATGCGAACAGTTGTACGGCTTCAAGTATTGCTACAATTGCTGAGCCTTCTGCTATTAATTTATCAGCAAGTGCTACCGATGCCTTGTGTAATACTGCCAATGGTAGTTTGAACTTTAGTGCAACCGGTGGTACAGGTTTAATTTCTTATACTGTCAATGGAACTAGTCAAACAAGTCCTTATTCAACTGTTGCCGGAACTTACACTGTGTCTGCAATCGATGCTAATAATTGTTCGGTTCAAACTATCTTAACTATCAACGAGCCAAGTGCTGTTGTGGTGAGTGGTTCTTCAACTCCTGCTTTGTGTTTCGGAACGAATGGTAGCATGCAGTTTGCTGCTACCGGTGGTACAGGTTCACATACTTATACGGTGAATGGTAGTGTTCAAACAAGTCCTTATTCAGCGTTAGCCGGAACTTATACCGTAATTGCTACCGATGTAAATGCTTGTACCGGTTCAACAATAATTACAATTACTGAACCTTTAGCTCCATTGCAAGTATCTGTAACAACTTCTAGCAATCCAACTTGTGTAACGAGTGGTTTCGTAGGGGTTACAGCTACCGGTGGAACGAGTGGATACACTTACACCATCGATCCTATTGCCGGTACGCAGGTGCCAGCAGGAACATTCACCGGTTTAAGTGGTGGTTCATATACCATTACAGCTACAGATGCCAATGGTTGTACTGCTACAACGTCTATTACATTAGCTGTACCGCCAATTCCTGCCGTTGCAGTAGTTTCGGCTACACCAATTTTGTGTAATGGTAATGGCTCAACGCTTACCTTATCCGGAACAGGTGGTACACCACCATTGGAGTTTAACTTAAATGGCGGTTTATATCAATCGAGCAATGTATTTAACAATGTGGTTGCCGGATTATACAATATCTCGGTACGCGATAGTTACGGATGTACAGCTGTTACTGTTCTCAATATCACACAGCCTACCCTTGTAGATGTTGTAGGATTTGCCACAAATGCTTTATGTAATGGTGCTAATGGTTCTTTAGACTTCTTAGCATCGGGTGGAACGGGTACATTTACATATACGGTAAATGGCATATCAGCCACTAGTCCATATGCAGTTCCTGCCGGTACTTATACTGTAGTAGCACAAGATGCGAATGCTTGTACCGGTTCTACTGTATTGACAATTACCGAACCAACGCCTGTTACAGTAAGTATTAATACCACACCAATACCTTGTCTTGGTGGAACTTCAACCTTAACCGCTACCGGTTCAGGTGGTAATGGTATCCATTTCTATTCGTTGGATGGTGTTAACTTCCAATCTTCAGGTGTGTTCTCTAATTTGAGCGCAGGTACTTACACCGTGTCTTGTGTTGATGGTTATAACTGTTTAGTTACTAGTCTTGTAGTAATTACTCAACCTACACAAGTTAATTTGAGTGCAACTGCTCCAACTATTTTATGTAATAACGATCAGGTGGTATTAACTGCCAATGCCAATGGTGGTACAGGTACTTATACTTATACATTAAATGGAGGAACAACTCAAGCTTCCAACACATTTACAGTAGGCGCCGGTTCATATACTATTGTTGTTTCTGATGTAAATAACTGTAGTGCATCAACTACCATCAGTTTAACTGAACCAAGTGCTTTGAGTATGACATCTTCTTCTGCCAATGCATTGTGTAATTCTGCCAATGGAACATTAAACTTCAATGCAAGCGGTGGTACAGGTATTATCAATTATACCGTAAATAATATACCACAAGTTAGTCCATTAGCTACCGGTGCCGGTACTTACACTGTAGTGGCTACCGATGCCAATGCTTGTTCAATTTCGAGTGTATTAGTAATTACTGAACCAAGTGCTATTGCCTTGACAACTTCGGTTTCGAATGCCTTGTGTAACGGAGCTAATGGTTCATTAAGCTTTGGTGCAACCGGTGGTACAGGGGCTATCAACTTTACCGTAAATGGTACTGCTCAAACAAGTCCATATATAGCCCTAGCCGGTACCTACACCTTGGTAGCTACCGATGCCAATGCATGTACAGCTTCAACTGTATTGACGATAACTGAACCAAGTGCTGTTAGCTTAACCGCTTCGGCAAGTAACGCATTGTGTAATGCGGCCAATGGTTCATTGAGCTTTAGTGCAATAGGTGGTACAGGGGCTATTTCTTATACCGTGAACGGCGTGTCTCAATCGAGTCCTTTCGCTACCGGTGCAGGAACATATACCATTGTAGCTACCGATGCTAATGCTTGTTCTTCGAACATGGTGTTAACGATTACTGAGCCTAGTGCCGTAACCTTAACAGCAACAGCAACCGATGCGTTGTGTAATGGTATTAATGGTTCATTGAACTTTAATGCAACCGGTGGTACCGGTGTAATTACATACACTGTGAATGGCACAATTCAAACAAGTCCTTTGGCTGCATTAGCCGGAACTTATACCATTGTGTCTACCGACGCTAACGCTTGTTCTACTTCAACGGTGGTAACAATCAATCAACCAACGGCACTTGCTATGACTTCATCGTCCATCAATGCCTTGTGTAATGGTGCGAATGGTTCATTAACCTTTAATGCAACCGGTGGTACAGGTACTATTTCGTATACTGTAAATGGCACTTCACAAACTAGTCCGTTTGCAGTTGGAGCCGGAACTTATACCGTTGTTGCCACTGATGCGAATGCTTGTTCCATTTCAAGTGTATTGGTAATAACTGAACCTGCCACCTCTGTCAGTTTAAGTTTAGTCAATGCGGCCAATCCTACATGTAATGTAAATGGTATTGCTGTATTTGCTGCTACCGGTGGAACCGGGGCCTTAACATATGCAATCAATCCAAATATTGGTATTCAAGTAGTGCCAGGTACATTCAGTTCATTGCCTGCCGGTAACTACACGGTTACTGCTACCGATGTAAACGGATGTACTTCTACTGTTACCTTGAGCATGGTATTACCTGTAGCTCCTGCAATTACACTTAATCCAAATAATCCGATTTTATGTAACGGTGGTAATACATCTATTACAGTATCGGGTGCCGGTGGTTTAGCACCATACCAATTCAGTTTGAATGGTGCTGCGTACACGTCTAACACAACGTTCAATAATGTAAATGCCGGTCTTTATAACATTACTATCATCGATGCCAATGCATGTACCTCTTCAACTTCGGTTAATATCACACAGCCGGCCTTGTTGAGTGCTAGTGCTACATCATCGTCTGTTGTATGTAATGGAGGTAATAGTACTATTGATGTGAATGCGGTAGGAGGTACTCAACCTTATACCTATACCTTGAATAATGGTACTCCTCAAAGTACTTCAAGTTTCACCAACGTAGCTCCTGGTTTATATACTATCAATGTAACTGACGCTAATGCATGTTCTACACAAACTGTAATTGCTGTTACTCAGCCTAATCCGATTGTTGTAAGTGCAACATATGGTACATTACCTTGTAATGGGTCTACTACTTCCGTCATTGCTTCGGCAACCGGCGGCGCAGGTACATTCACATACACGTTGAATGGCGGTACATCGCAAGCTTCAAATGTATTTACAGGTGTAGTTGCCGGTACATATACCTTAGTAGCTACCGATGCGAACAGTTGTTCTTCAAGCACTGTATTCACATTAACCCAACCGGATGCCCTTGTATTAACAGCATCATCAAGCAATGCCTTGTGTAATGGTGGTAATGGTAGCCTTACGTTTAGTGCAATTGGAGGAACAGGTACCTTGGCTTATACGGTGAATGGGGTAGCTCAAACTAGTCCATACACTACCACTGCCGGTACTTATACCATTGCTGTTAGTGATGCTAACTTCTGTAATGCCACAAGCGTTGTTACTGTAACACAACCTGCCGCTATGGTATTGACAACTAACGTAAACAATGCTATCTGTAACGGATCGAATGGTACTATTACCTTCAACGCAGTAGGTGGTGCAGGTTCTATCACGTATACCGTGAATGGTGCTGTACAAACTAGTCCGTATGCAACTATTGCCGGTTCGTATACCATTGTGGCAAGCGATGCGAACAGTTGTTCTGTGAGCAGTGTGGTAGTTATTACTGAACCAACCCCAATTGTATTGTCTACGGCTAATACCAATGCTTTATGTAATGGCGCCAATGGTTCATTGACCTTCAGTGCAACCGGTGGTACAGGTACTATCAGCTATACCGTTAATGGTGCATCTCAAACAAGTCCTTTAAATACTATAGCCGGAACGTATACTATTATGGCTACTGATGCTAATAACTGTAGCAACAGCACTGTGGTTACTATTTCTGAGCCCGCTGCCGTAGTATTAACATTGAATAATACACCAATCGCATGTACCGGTGGTACAAGTAACTTAACCGCATCGGCAACGGGTGGTAATGGTATCTTGTTCTACTCATTAGATGGTGTGAACTTCCAATCGTCGGGCGCCTTCAATAACTTGTTGGCCGGTACGTACACGGTAACTGCGAAAGATGGTAACAACTGTAGCACGAGCACGGTGTTGACTATTACTCAACCCACTTCGGTTGTGTTAACTGCCAACGCTACCGATGCCTTGTGTAACGGAGCCAACGGTGCCTTGAACTTCAATGCTACCGGTGGTACAGGAACATTCAACTATACGGTAAATGGTACAGCACAAACAAGTCCATACACTACCGCTGCCGGTACTTATACGGTTGTTGCTTCCGATGCCAATGCTTGTTCAACGTCAACAGTGTTGACAATTGCCGAACCAACGGCAGTAAGCTTAACAGCTACAGCGGCTAATGCCTTGTGTAACAGTATCAATGGTT
>JBPCSZ010000050.1:0-23442 GCA_051006655.1 Chitinophagaceae bacterium | reverse complement strand
ATCGGTGCTTTAGAAGTAGTGCCGGTTCTCTTTATACCACCCCAATGCTTTCTCCAAACCTTCCCGCACCGAAATCACCGGGTCGTAACCCAATAAAGTGCGTGCTTTATCGATATTCGCTAAGCTGTGCGGAATATCGCCAATCCGGTTCGGTCCGAAATTCGGGACTAAATCAGAACCCGCAATTTCACGAATATAATGGAACAACTGAATCAAGGTGGTGCTTTCGCCAAAGGCAATATTATACACTTGGTTAACCGCTTCCGGATTCGTAGTGGTCAAGGCTTTGATATTCGCTTGAACCACATTGTCTACAAACGTAAAATCGCGGCTATACGAACCATCGCCATTAATGGTAGGTGGCTGATGATTCAACACGGAATCCATAAACAAAGGAATTACGGCGGCGTAGGCTCCTTTTGGACTTTGATGCGGACCAAATACATTGAAATAGCGTAAGCCAATGAATTCCATGTTATAGGTTTTGGCAAACACATCGGCATATAATTCCATCACGAATTTCGTAACGGCATAAGGCGATAATGGTCGGCCTATAATATGTTCCACTTTCGGTAAAGAAGCACTATCGCCATAGGTGGACGATGAGGCGGCATAAACAATGCGCTTAATACCCGCTTCTTTGGCGGCCGTATAAATATTTAAGGTACCCGAAACATTGGTATTGTTCGAGTTAATGGGATCGGCAATGCTACGGGGCACAGAACCGAGGGCGGCTTGGTGACTAATTACATCCATGCCGGCCACAGCTTGTTGGCAAGTAGCATAATCGGTGATACTGCCTTCCAATAATTCAAATTTGGGATGTCCTTCCCACGCCGCTAAGTTTTGACGATAGCCGGTACAAAAATTATCTAACACACGAACCAACTGCACATCGGGATGCTCAATAAGGGCCTTGGTTAAATTCGAACCAATAAATCCGGCACCGCCGGTGAGTAATACTTTCATAAAAACTACGGAAGGGACAAAATTAATCGAAAATACGCCTCCGTCACGATTTTTTCGTCGTATTGCGTTTCTACCCGTTTCCGCCCGGCTAAGCCCATTTGTTCACGAGCAGCCGGCGGCATCTGAAATAAGGCCAACATCGCCTTATATAAACTATCGGTAGAAGCTACTTCGGCTAAAAGTCCATTAATACCATGTTCGGTAACATCGGCACAACCTGGACTATTGACCGTAATGAAGGGTTTTTCTAAGGCCATGGCTTCCAATAAAACCCGCGGAATGCCTTCTCGGTAAGAAGGTAAAACCACCGCATGGGCCGCTTCAATGTAGGAACGAACATCGCTTTGTACGCCCAAATAACGCAATTGCGTATTCTGGGCCAACCACGCATCCAATTCGTGTTGGGCTACTGCCGAGGGATTTCCCTCATCGAGCGCACCCACCAAATGAAACTGCATATTAGCGTATTGGGCATGCAACTGATTCGCGGCGCCTACAAATTCGCGTATGCCTTTATCGTACAGTAATCGGCCAATAAACAAGAAAACAAACGGTTCCGCGGGAAGGGTATTTCCCGAAGGTTTATAATGACTGGTATTAATGCCAGACCCCGGAATTAATACCGTTTTATTGGCCGAACATAAACCACGGCTTTCAAATAAGGTTTTATCGGTTTGGTTTTGAAACACCACCCGATGTGCAAACCACAAACCCACTTGGTATAAACGAATGGCAAACCGATTGGCAAGGCTTTCTTTTAAAAATAAAAAACCCAATCCGGTTAAATTCGCAATGGCTTTGGTGCCGGCTAAACGCGCGGCAATAGACCCATATATATTCGGTTTAACCGTATAGTTCAACACTAAATCAATACGGTCTTGTTTAAAAAAACGATAGAGTTCGAAGGTTAATAATACATCGGCCAAGGGATTATAACCTTTGCGTTGTAAATGCTTTATGGGTCTATACGGTACCGCATTGCGTTGGGCAATTACCTCAACACATTCATCGTAAGGCGCGTAATAAACCACCTCAAAGCCTTTGGCTTGTAACGACTCAATGAGTCCCAACCTAAAATTGAGGATATTCCACGAGGTATTCGAAATCAAGGCTATTCGCATGGCATCATGTATTTTTTATACCAATGCTGAAACACAATAAGCGCCCAAAGGGTGGCTTGCACATAGCCGGGATTGGCCGAATGCAATTTTTTACGCAAATGCACTATTTCTTCGTAATTGAAAATGCCTTGTGCTTCAATAAAATCGCGCTGTAACAAATCGTTGAATATATAATCGTTCAAATCGGTTCTGAACCAATCCAATAAAGGGACTTCAAATCCTTTTTTAGGACGATTATACAACGCTTCCGGTAACATAGTACGAAAACTGTCTTGCACAATTTTCTTGTTCAACTTACGGTCTAACTTATAAGTATCCGGAATGCCCAAGGCAAATTCCAATACACGATCGTCGAGGAATGGACTGCGTATTTCCATAGAATTGGCCATACTCATCCAATCAATTTTTTGCAACATATCGCCCGGCAAAACCAATTGAATATCGGCCAATAAAACCTCGTTCATGTCTTTGCTTTGAATACCCGACGCATACCGATCTAAGTCGGCATTGGGTGTGGCCGAGCGCATGCCGGCTTGTGTTTTTTCGTTGAATAAACGAAGGGCATCGTCTTCGCCTAAAATACTGGCCCATCGAATATACCGTTCTTGCTTATCGAGCGAAGCGCCGGCGCCTAGTTTAGCCAATTGTCTGGCCACTTCGCCCATGCGCGTATTTTTATTTTGTGGCAATTGTTGCAATAAAGGGGCCGAGGTTTTTGCCGCAAAAGCCAATAAGCCGTTATTGCGAATAGCCCATTCGGCGCGGTGTTTATGATAACCGCCAAAAAGTTCATCGCCCCCATCGCCCCCTAAGGCCACCGTAATTTCATGCTTGGTTTTTTTGCATAAAATATAAAATGGAATACAACTCGAATCGGCAAAGGGTTCATCGATATAATCGAGAATATGATGAAGTTCATCTTTATAATCCGATTCATTCAGTTGAAACACATGATGATCGGTTTGATATTGATTGGCCACCAGTTGGGCATAAGCCGTTTCGTCGAATTGCGGATTATTAAAACCAATCGAAAATGTTTTTAACTTGGGCAATGCTTCTGCCGCTAAGGCTACAATCACCGAACTATCAATACCCCCACTTAAAAAAGCACCCACCGGCACATCGCTCACTAAACGGTCGTGCACGGCGGCCCGCATCCGATTTTGTAATTCGCTTTGCGCTTCTTCGTAGCTATATTGCTCATACCCCGCCTTATTTAAGGTCGGCTTATAATAGAAATGACATTGATGTTGTGCCTGCTTTATTTCAATGTATTCGCCGGGTAATACCTTTCGCACATCGTTTAAAATACTCATGTGTGGCGGTATATAATTCAAGCGGAAATACAGGCGTAACGCTTCGGGATTAATACTGGGCTTGGGTAAAATAGGGAATAGACTTTTTAATTCCGAACCAAAGTAAATACCATTCGGGGTTTCGGCCCAATAAAGCGGTTTCTTCCCCAAACGGTCGCGGGCTATTAAACAATAATCGCTTTGTTTATCGTAAAAAGCAAATACAAAGAAGCCATTCAACCACGGCAAGCATTCAATGCCGTAATGAATCAGTAAATGCAATAAGACTTCCGTATCGGAATGGGTTTTAAATTCAATATTGAAGCCCTTTAAATACCGTTCTTTTAAATCGATGAAATTGAAAATCTCACCATTCAATACCAATACATAGCGTTTTGTAGCATCGAAGAAGGGTTGATTCGCTTCCGAGGAAGTATCAATAATCGACAAGCGAACTTGCCCTAAGCATATATTTTGATGTTGGAATACCCCATGCGCATCGGGTCCGCGTTGGTTCATGCATAATAGGGCCGAACGAAAACGATCGATATTAATTGGGTTCGAATTGGAGATGGCACCTAAAATTCCGCACATGGGTATTTTACAAATTTAATAACCTTAATCGCAAACCCAATTTCTTATTTGTAAAATGCGTCCTAATGCTAATATTTTCAGTCATTTTGAATGAAACGCCCCACTTCGGATTTTATTTTATTATTTTACCGCAACAAAACCCACCCTCATGAAAAAAATAAGCTTTGTTGTTGGACTCATTTTCGCTTTTTTGAATACCATCAATGCGCAAACCTTATCCAACTATGGCCGCTTATACAACGTACAAGATTTTATCGATCATGCACCGAACGATCTTACAGGCATCAATCGGTGCTTGAGTACCATTTCGCAACGCATTTGGCAAGAAAGCGGCAAGGCCGATAATATGAGTGATTTGGTGTACACCGTGGTTTTTCCGCAACGCACTTATACTATACAAGATGCCATGGGACCCATTAAAGTAAGTGGTAAATCGTATAAAATGGTGCTCGACCGAAATATGAGCGGTCCTTTTTTAAACCGTAAGGTGGTGATTCAACTCATAGGATTAAACATCGATAACGGCACCTTCAAACAAGCTTTATCTAAACAAAGCAATGCGATTCAAACAGAATCGAAAACCGATTATGCTTCAGACCCACTCGATCAGTTTTATTGGATTGCCAAAGGATATATGAATAATGGCATCGATATCGCCAATATGCCCGCCCTTCGCCAATACATCGATGCGCATGCCGCCAAAACCAATATTCGTTGTAATAATAATCCGGCTTCGCCGAATTTTTTACAAGCCCAACCCGATCCCATGCCCCTCATTCAAAGTGTGAATCCGGAACGGCATACCTTCTTCGTGTTTAAAACGCAAGGCTTGAATGGTGAAGAACCTGCCATCTATCCGAAAACCAAATCGCGTACCCTGCACAATACCGAAATTCACTTGCGTGGAATTAAACTCGAAGGAATTTCTTCGCCTAGTAACAACCATGTGTATAGTCCACAATCGGTGCAACACAATCAAACCTTCCAAATGGGCGTGGCTTGTGCCATTGAAAATTTCAAAGGGGTTCAAATTCGAAATATGATGGTGGAAAATTTATATGGTAACGGCATCTTCGTGAACAATAAATTTTTTGCTTACGAAAATGCCACGGTGATAGTTGATAGTAATGTACTCACCAATGTATGGGCTATTAAGTATCGTAAAAATTGCAGCTCAGGCGCCTACGACGATACCGGTTTTGGCATTCGCTTTACCGGTATACAACAAGGTAAAACCCGCTACAATATCATTCATAATAATTTGGCCCAAACCAAACAAGTGGGCGCCATTGCTTTAGGCTCTTGTTGCGAACACGATAAAGATTGCGAAGCCGGCTATAATTCCCTGAAAGGTTACGACCGTCAAATTCATGTGGAAAATGGTTTGAGTGGATTTAATATTCATCATAATCGGTGCACCGGCGGCGAAACCGGTATTGTGTTCGATGGTAATCGCGATTATAAAGGACAAAGCTGTCCACCCGTAAACCCTAGTAAAGTGGAATACAATTATGTGTCGAATGAAGAATTGGTGTATAATCCGTACTTGCAGAAAATATACCCGCAACATTTATTTTATTCGGCCTTGGCCCACCGCACCAATGAATACAATGGAACACAAATCAATTACAACACGTTTGTGATTGATAAGAAATTGGTGTTTTCGTATTCCAACGATAATCGTTCGTTGTGCAATAGCAAAGACCCGCGCAGTCATCAATACAGCGATGCCACCGACCGCTATCATATTAAATCGGGTTTGCGTAAACAACAAATTCAATGCAATGTGTTTAAGGTATTGAATCCACAACACAATACCACGATGTCGGTAGGCGGTACCTATTTGAATGCATTTTGTATCGATGAAATTGTAGACCCGAATCCTTGTCCCGTACCACCCAATGAAATGCCTTGTGGTTGGACACGTGGACAATCCATCAGTCAAAATTCGAAATTGGTTTCCGGTGCCTTGCCTATTGTGTTGCGGGGTAATCAATACATCGATTGCGAAAAAGTGTATTTGCATCATGCCGGTTCAAGTGCCGAAACCATGTATAATAATACCTTCAACCGAACGCCGAGCAAAGGCGTAACGCCAAGCCTAAATCAATACAATCGCGTTTTGCGTTCCTATCAATGTCCTTAATGCTCAGCCGAAACAGGAATGCGTTTGCTAGGAAGTTGAAATGCTTTCAAGGCATGCATGCCCATGTAAATCAAAATGAAAATTTCGAATCGGAAAATGAAGGGCTTGGTGTAGATACATAAGAGTATCATCAACAAGGCCATGATGGTTCGAAATAAACCCGTTCGTGTGGGTAAGATTAGCAATAAAAAAATAAGGAAGAAGGTGTACAGCAACAAGAGAATGCCATGCTGGTAGAGGTAAATTTCAATACCCAAGCCCCCTTCGGTAAGCGCACTAAATTCTTTCGAACCCATATTTACAAAATTGCCGAAAAGTTGAACGTTTAGATCCGCTTTTTTGAAATGCTCGAAGGTATAATTCTGGCTATTCAAACGATTGGTTTTAATCGACGAAACCGAGAAATCGTCTGAGTTTACATTCAAACGGGTTTTAATGGTATGCATTACAATATCTTCATACACAGCCGATTTATTGTTGGCTCGCATCACCATACTAATAATGAGCGGCAATAAGGCCACGAACCCCAACATGGCGAAGGCGCTGAAGGTGAGGGTTATATATTTTCGGTTCAGCAGAAAGCGACAGGTTAAAATAAAAGGAATGGTTCCAATGAAGAAAAAGGAAAGCGCGAAGATGCCGGAAACCCATAAAATAATTTTCTGAAAACGCGTTAATTGATGCGAGAAGAAACCCAACAAAAAAAATGAAAACGTACCCACTACGCCGGGTTCATCGTATAAGCCGCAAAAGCGAATATAATTCCAACGGTTATAGAAATAAACCAAGAAATGGGAATCGTAATTCTCGCCTAAAATATTGCTGAATTCAATGATGGGAAATTGAATGGAGAAGGCCAATTTTAAAATATGAATGAGGATGGCCGGCACCAAGGTGTAGGTGTACAACTTTACCCAAGTATAAAATATTTTTTTCTTCGCATCCCAATCCATCATTAAGAAAGCTATGATGGGCGTGAAACGAGAAATGATTTTTAATCCCGCCGTGACCGGATTGCCTTCACCGGCATAAATCCAAAACATGGGAACATAAGCCAAGATCAATAAAAAGTCGTTGCGCTGTATGGTATGTCGAAATACCAAGGCATACAGAAGCATCAATACAAAGCCCAATAGTTTAATGCCATTCAATATCAAGGCCCCCACCGGCATTAAGCCAAACACATTCAAGGCATCGAAAAATAAAATGATGGTCAGCACCGTAATGAGCAGGTTCCTGAGCATGACTTTCGGCGATGCTTGTTCGAGGGGTTCTAGTGATATTATGGCCGACATAAACTATGGTAAAATTGAGCATAGCCTGAACACATCGCGTCCATGCTATATTGAGGTGCTTTTTCTAAACAAGCTGTTTTCATGCGGACGTACAAATCCTTGTCTTGTTGCAAGGCTACTATTTTTTGAGCAATGCTTTCGGCATCGGTTGGCGCAACCAATAAGAATGGGTCCGCACAAATTTCTTGTAATCCTTCCACCTTACTGCAAATAACCGGTAAACCACCCGCCATCATTTCAACCGCCGCCAAACCAAATCCTTCAAAATGCGAACACAATAAACCCACTTGGGCTTGTTGTATAAAATAAGGAATCGCTTCTTGTTTTCCGGCCAACCAAACCCGATCTTGAACTTGCTCTGCCACTATGAGTTGTTGCAGTTTTTCTTTCTGAACCCCATCACCACAAATCATTAAGCGCATGGATTGCGGTAAATGTTTCATGGCTCGAATGGCGGTTTCGTGATTTTTACTGGGAATCAATCGACCTACACTGAGTATTAAAAAATGCTGTTCAGGCTGAAAGAAGCGATGAAAGGCTTGACGAGTTTCCGCATCGGGCGGTGTTGGATTCGCTTGCGTATAATTCGCCATCGGAATACCATTGGGAATCATAACGGTATTGACCGTAGGCACATATTGCGCTAAACGTTGTTGAACCCCATTCGAAATACAAATCACGGTATGATAGGTATGGTAGTTCCAACGTTCAATCCATTTTAAGGCCCCTTGCTTCATGCGTTTGTTCGACGTGCTATGCTCCGTCATAATCAAACGGCGCTTACGCCCTTCCAAACGTATGGCCATGGCCGCCCAATAGGTGCTGGGAAATAAATGCGCGTGCACAATGTCCGGATTCAATTGCCGCAACAAACGGTATAATTTAAGTATCAAGCCCGGCCTGTACACCGAACCCTGACCCAGGACATGAATAGGAATACCGGCGGCTTCTATATTGGCCCGAATACCTGGATGCGCCATGCCATTCAAACAAATTAAACTGATTTGAAAACCCTTCTCTTGTAAACCGGGCAATAAATTACGCAATAAATTTTCGGCCCCGCCGAGCGACAAATTATTGATGATATGAACGATATGAATACGAGCGGACATAAGCGAGACGAACACAAATGTAAGTAGGGATGGGCATCAATTGGACTAATTCCGCCAATTATAAGTTGTTCAGGGCTGTGGCTAAGCGCTTACTGATTACTTTGCGCGAATAAGCGGCTATGGCCACTTCATTGACCGGCATACTCCCCCCATGGTTCTCAAGGTATAAGGACCAAAGTGTTTGCAATTGAGCCACACAATCCTCTTCGCTTAAACAACGCAAGCCTTGTTGGGTTTCGGCTAAGGTATTTTCTAAAATATCGCCATCGGACGGATACAGAATAACCGGTTTCTTTAAGGCTATGTACTCGTACAATTTACTGCCCGGCACCCCTTTAAGTCCCGTATGAGCACACGCCAATAAGGCATGCGAACGCGCTTGTTGTTCAATGGCTTCTTGTTTTGGAATGCGGGCCGTGAATTCCAATACGTTTTCATAGCCTTTCATGGCGTTTAAAATTCGTTGCCTAATGGCAGGCTCTTGGGCAATACCAATAAAGCGTAAACACGATTTTTCGGTAGCTTCAGGGTGCTTTTGCAAAAAGCGTTGGAAGGCCTTCAAAAATAATTCTATGGGTTGCGACGGATAAATAGAACCTACATAGGTAATGGTAAACTGTTCAAATGAGGGGTATTGCCCGGCATAATTTTCGGGCATATAACCATTGCTCAATAAAAACCCCGACTTGCCCAAAAAGGCGCCAATTTTTTCCACGTAATAAGGCGAAACCGAGCAAAACTGAGCCACACTCGACAAATACTTTTTTTCGGCCGGTCTATTCATCCATTGCACCAACTGCTTGAATATATTTCCCCGATCTAATTCGCTGGTACTCCAATCGTCGCGGTAATCGGCAATCCAACGGATGCCGGTTTTTTTATGCAAGGTATGTCCATACCCCAAAAACTCGAAAGGCGGGGCTGTAACCACCATTTTTTCAATGCCTTTTTCGCGAATTAAAGGTTCGGCATAGGCACACAAATTATACGAGGGATTAAGCCGAAGAAAATACTTATTCAATAAATTAAACACCATGGAAACCGCTAAGTAAAGTGGATACCAACGCGTGCCATCGACTTGCATAAACAAACGGTCTTTAAACCCGGCTTGGTAAGGAATATAATGCACCTCGTAGCCTTCCTTTTTTTCTACCCGAATTTCCGTTCCCGACGATAAGTACAAATCGGTGGTGGCATTTTTCACGGGCACATCCCAATTGCGCGTTACAATAATGGGGTAATACCCTTCGCTTTGTAAGTACTTGGCCCACGACACCACGCGTTCGGTGGGCGTAAGGTTACATGGACTAAAAAAATACGATAATAAGAGAACAGGTTGCGGCTTCATAACCATTACACATGAGGCAATAAAGCGCCGGCCATTAATAATTTCCAGTTCATGTTATTTCCTCCAATGGCGTCTTCCGCTTTATAAGGGGCCTTGGCGGTTTCTTTCGAAATTATACCTTCCTGCCACAAACTGTGTTTGGCACTCATGGTTTTTTCTTTAATGGCCGCATGCTCCATCCATGTTTTTTGCGGTGGTTCGTAGCCAATTTTATCGGTACGCCACGCAATTTCTTTTGGCAATAAACTTGAATAGGCTTCGCGCATCAGCCACTTGGTCCAACCTTCATTAATTTTAAACGATGGTGGTACGGTAAACAGAAAATCAACCAATTCGTGCGATAAAAACGGCAAGCGCACTTCTCGGCTATGCGCCATGCTGTTGCGGTCGGCATAACGCAATAATTCTTGCAATCCACGCCGGTACGTGCTGTGGTACAAACTATGGTTCAAGCCTTCCAACTGGTACACTTGCGAAAAACTTTCTTTGAAATAGGTATGGAATAAATCGGGACTTACAAAGGGTGAACGTTGGTGTTTATACCATTCGTAGCCTTTACGCAAATAGGCCGATTGAGCCGGAAGCGCTTGTTTCACTTTGTTTTTCCAGCCGCCCAATACCGATTCGTTGATGGTGCTATTGGCATGCATCGCCTCGTACGCCTTCTTTTCGTTGTGGTAACGAACAGGATTACTGCGTTTTAATTCTTGCAAGTAATACGCATAGTACGGATGGTAGCCGGCTAAAATTTCATCGGCCCCTTGTCCATCGAGCAATACTGTTACATTATTGGCTTTGGCCAAGCCCATAACGGTGTATTGCGCATAAATACTGGCACTGCCAAAGGGTTCTTCTTGGTGCCAACATAATTTTTCGAAATCACGAATCAATCCCTCATCGTTGGGCGTAATGAAATGCGGTTCCACGCGGGTTTGCGCAATCACCTTATCCATGTATTTCCGTTCGTCTTTTTTATAGCCGGGAAATACCGCACTGAAGGTATTTTGTTTTTGCGCACTGCCTTGTTTCAATTGGTCAATTACACAAACCACCAAACTGCTATCCAATCCGCCGCTTAAACTACTACCCACGGGCACATCGCTCCGCAAACGGCGTTTCACCGAGGTTTCAAACAATTCGCGGAAGGTGTCCAAGGTTTCTTTTTCCGAACGTTGGGTATTAATTTGTTGCCAAGCAATATCGTAGTAACGCGTAATGGAAATTTCCAAGGTATTTACATCCAATTCCATATAATGGGCATGGGGTAAACGTTGCGCTTCGGTGAAGAAGGTCTCTGCCGGGTTCGCCGGATTATCTAAAAAGCCGTAACACAAATAATTGAACATCATACGGCGGTTCAACGATTGGTTTACGCCACCGGCCCAAAGGCATTTCATTTCACTGCCGAAATAAAAGGCTTGCCCCGGAATATGATGATAGAAAAAAGGCTTTTCGCCGAAACGGTCGCGGGCACACACAATTTTCTGTTCTTTGGCATCGAAAATCACGAAGGAAAACATGCCATCGAGCAAAGAAAAACACTGGGTGCCATGCTTATCGAACAAGGCCATCAATACTTCGGTATCCGAAGCCGTTCGGAAGCTATACCCTTGTTTTAGGAGGGTTTCGCGTAGTTCAATATAATTGTAAATTTCGCCGTTAAACACCATGCTGTACCGGTCGAGGTAATGCATGGGTTGGTCGGCATGGTTGCTTAAATCGATAATCGATAAACGGCGATGCCCTAAACCCACTTGGCCGCGCGGGTCTATCCAATGCCCGGCGCCGTCGGGACCCCGATGGGCAATAACATCCGTCATGGCCCGTAAACGAGACTCGTTTAGTAACGACGTATTTTTAGTGATCAATCCGGCAATGCCACACATAAATAAAATAATTTCGAGCCGTTTGCACCAATTAAAACCGCGCTAAACATGCCCTAATATGCGGCCAAATATAGAACGAAATACGCACAAACCTCACCGCTAATTCTTGCTGAAGTGCATGGTGGTAATGTCTTCTTTTTTTGAAGCCAAGCTAATAGGCAGCCTTCATCGACCGTCGCGCTTTCCGCGGTGCATGGCACCCTGCTCCAATCGCGGCTATTGTGCGTCGTCCGATTCTTCATTCATCGAAGGACAATCGGTACTTTTAAATAGGCGGTTTTACTCTGCTGAAGAAAGTTCGTTTGTTCGGGGGCTGCGGGATGCAAAGGGGAAGCCGCGCTCGCTGGCGCGAGCGCGAAAGCGCCGTCGAAAGCGAGTGCGGCCGAAGCGTAGCGGAGCCCGGCGCAGCCCGATAATAGATGAAGAAAGAAAAGAAGCCGACAGCCCCAAAAGAAAAATTACAAGTGCTTGAGGATGAGCTCCGTGATTTCTTCTGCTGCATGTCCCTCGCCGTAAATGCCCGGAATATAGGCGCCCGGTGAACGTTGCAATACGGCGGGTAATTCGTTGAGATGCTCGAATACCAAGGTGTTCCAGCCATTCACGAGGGTTTCGGTCCACTCGGTTTCACTGCGCAACGTAATGCATTGTTTTTGTAAAATATAGGCTTCTTTTTGCATGCCGCCGCTGTCGGTAATCACGCATTCGGCAAATTGTTGGTGCGCAATGGAATCGCTGTAACTCTGGGGCGGAATGAAACGAATATTCGGAAAATCGTCGGTGCTGAGTCCAAACGCCGTTAAACGCGCCACCGTTCGAGGATGTATAGAAAACACCACACGGTGAGGTAATTGATTCATCACGGTGAGTATCTCTTGCAAACGGGCGGCATCGTCGGTATTGTAGGGCCGGTGAATGGTGGCGAAGTAATACGGCTCTTGATAGGGGCGGGTTACGCGGGGTTGCATGAGGCGCACCATATCGCACATCACATCGCCTGAACGGAAAATGCGTTCGTGGGTGATGCCTTCTTTTTTGAGGTTTTCGATGGCGTTATCGGTTGGACAAAACAGCATATACGCGAATTCGTCGGCCACAATGCGGTTAATTTCTTCGGGCATGTCGCGGTTATAACTGCGGAGTCCCGCTTCGATATGAATTTGCGGAATATGCATTTTGGCGGCCACAAGGGCGGCGGCCAGGGTTGAATTGGTATCGCCGTAAACCAGCAGGGCGTCCGGTTTTTCCGTCATACAAACCTGTTCGATTTCGGTCATCATAATGCCGGTTTGTTCACCTTGGGGTTTACTGCCGCCAATATTAAAGAGGTAATCGGGTTTGGGCATATTGAGCTCGTTGAAAAAAATCGCGCTCATATTTTCGTCGTAGTGTTGACCCGTGTGAATGGTAAGGGCTTTGGCCTGCTTTTGCAATTGCAATTGCATGGGGGCGTGCTTAATGAATTGTGGCCGGGCGCCTACCACCGAGAGGATTTTCTTCATAATCATCTAAATCGAACTTGTTCCAAAAGGGCTAAGATATGGTCTTTAAAGATGTGATGGTATTGTTCGGCCGAGAGTTTTTGTGCGGCTTGTTCGGCATTGGCTTTAAAAGTGGCCCATTGGGTGGGGGTTTGGGTCCGAATCATATCGGCTAAAGCCTTGGCGCTGAAGTCGTTCGCTACCATACCCACCTGGTGTTCGCGCACTACGCGGGCCATTTCGGGCGAGGGTCCGATGGCCACGGCCAATTTCGCCTGAATGAATTCGTACAATTTATTGGGCAGGGCAATGGCATTGTTGAAACTGCTGGGGGGCAGAATATAAATACCGAGGTCGTATTGATTGAGGGTTTTTACAATTTGGTGGAAGGGTACCGTTTCAATGAAGCGTACATTGGGCATGCCGGCGGCTTGGGCTTTGAGTTGTTCAAAATAATCGGGCACGCTGGGCATAAGCATTAAACTGAGTTCGTATTGCGGTCCAAGCAAGCCCATCATAGCAATCATTTCCTCAATTTTTCGGCTCGGAATGGCACCGCCATGGTGAATGAGTTGAAGTGGTTGGTGCACGGGGCTGGCTTCGCAGGCATCGTAAAACGAGGCATTGGGAATTACTAAACTGTCTTTTTGGAAGACTTCCAAGCATTTTTCCCGAATGCTGTCGCACACATTCACCAGTAAATCAACGTGGGGAAGAATTTGGCGGTAAAGGTCTTCGTAATACAATTGCCACGTGGAGGCCCAATCGGGACGTTCATCGAATTCGAGCGGGTAATATTCGTGGGCATTGAACACCAATTTAAACCCGTATTTTTCTTTTAAAGCAGCAAAATAGGGCACATCGAAGCATTCGTGACAAATTACAATGGCGGGTTTAATATCGTGCAGGAGTTTTTCAACCCGGCGTAATTTGCTTTTTTGAATGTGGGTGCGGGCAATATAGCGGTTAAGGAGAACCCGGCGCAACTTACGAAACGCTTTAAAGGCGGTCGATTCCTTTAAAAAGGCGCTGTGCATGTGGCTTTGCACAGTTTGCTTGGGCGCGGTGATGCCGATAGTATGTATTTTAAAATCGGCCTGTAGGGCTTCAATTTCGCGAATCACACGGGGGGCCGTATGTAAAGTGCGTTGGGTAACAATCAATAGATCTCTCATCGGCAACTCATAAAACGGAGAAAAGGACTGTAAATTGCCTTGGCCGTTAAATACTTTTTTGCAAAGATATTAAAAAGCTGCTTTTTTCTACGGGCTTAAACCATTACCTTTGCACCCGAATTTAGGTCACGTGATGCGAAACAAGCTTAAAATATCAGTAAAATCAATGCTTTTCGTGGTATTGGCACTCTTGTTGCCCTTTACTTACGCACAAGCACAAGAGTCTCACCCTGCGGAAGCAGCCCATGCCGAAACGCATGAAATGGCGGCTGAAGGCCATCACGGCGAAGAAAAATTGGATGTGAGCGGCGAAATTTTCGGTCACGTGAGTGATTCGTACGATTGGCATATTTTCAGTTTGGGCGAAACCCATGTTTCGGTGCCTTTACCCGTTATTTTATACAATACTACCCACGGTAAGTTCGATGTTTTCTTATCGTCGAATTTTCATCATGGTCATGAGCCTTTCAATGGCTATGAAATGTATAAAGAAAATGGTAAGCAAAAATTACGTACCCAAGATGGTTCTGAATTCTACGATATCAGCATCACCAAGAATGTATTGTGTTTATTGTTATCGGTGTTCATTTTGTGGTTCTTAATGACCGGCGTGGCTAAGAAATACAAGAAAAACGGGGCTGTATCGGTTCCGAGTGGTTTTCAAAGTGCCTTGGAACCCATCATTGGTTTCATTCAAGACAATGTAGCTAAGCCGAACTTAGGGAATAAGTACTTGAAGTTCATGCCCTTGTTATTGTCTATTTTCTTCTTTATTTGGATTAATAACTTATTGGGTTTATTGCCTTTCGGTTTCAATTTAACCGGGAATATTGCGGTAACCTTATTATTGGCTTTGGTATTCTTTGTGGTGATGTTGTTCAATGCGAACAAAGCCTTCTGGGGACATATCTTGAATCCTCCGGGCGTACCTACCGGTATCAAATTCATTTTGGTGCCCATCGAAATTTTGAGTAACCTCCTCATTAAGCCGGCCGCCTTGGCGATTCGTCTTTTCGCGAACATCTTCGCCGGTCACACCATCATTTTGAGCATCATTTTATTGATTTTCATTTTCTCGGGCTTGAGTTCGGTAGCAGGTATTGCCTTTATTCCGGTATCGGTTGGTTTTGCCATCTTCATGTTTTTCTTGGAGTTATTGGTAGCCGCCATTCAAGCGTTCATTTTCACAAACTTAACGGCTGTATTTATTGGACAAGCCATCGAGGAACACCACCACGATGAGCACGACGAACACGGTCATCATTAATCACGTTTTTTAAACCCCATCTATATGTCAGTATTAACAGTTTTATTGGAAGGTATCGCCTCTGCAGGTGGTGCTGTAGGTGCCGGTATCGCTGCCTTAGCAGCCGGTATTGGTGTAGGTCAAATCGGTAAAGGTGCTTTGGAATCCATTGCACGTCAACCCGAAGTTGCCGGAGAAATCCGTTCCAACATGATCTTGGCCGCGGCCCTCGTTGAGGGTGTTGCTCTTTTCGGAGTAATCGCCGGTATCCTCGCTATCGTAATCAAGTAATTACGAACGCGACAAACGCATAACTACACGCAACGCACAGGGCCGCGCGTGTAGTTTTTCTCTAAACATTTTGGTTCGAAAGAACCGTTTACGATAACGTAGAAAAAAACATATCATGGATTTACTAACCCCTAGTTTTGGTTTGTTCTTCTGGACGGCGTTGGCCTTCCTTACCGTCTTGTTTTTATTGAAGAAATTCGCTTGGAAGCCCATCCTCGATGCCTTGCATGAGCGCGAATCGCATATTGCCGACAGCATTGCTTCGGCCGAAAAAGTGCGTAACGAAATGGCTACCTTGAAAAGCGAACACGAAATTTTGTTGAACCAAGCGCGTGAAGAACGCACCAACTTATTGCGTGAAGCCAAAGAAACCAGCGATAAAATAATCAATCAAGCCAAGGATAGCGCGAAAGAAGAAGCCAATAAGATTTTGACGGAAGCCCGTCAACAAATCGACTTCCAAAAGAACGCCGCCATGGTGGATATCAAAAACCAAATTGGTACTTTGGTTATCGAAGTAGCCGAAAAGGTATTGCGCAAGGAATTGGCCAACAAAACCGAGCAGCAAGATTATATCAAAAAATTAGCTGAAGAAATAAAACTCAACTAATGCTTAACCCGAAATTATCGGCCCGATACGCTAAATCGCTCATGGACATTGCCCTAGAGCAAGGTAAATTGGATGCGCTTTATCAAGACATGCAAGGCCTTCAAAGTATTTGCCGCAATAGCCGCGAATTCGTTAATCTGATGAAGAGTCCGATTGTAAAATCGGATACGAAAATGGCTGTGGTAAAAAGTTTGGTAGAAGGGAAAACCGATGCCTTAACGCTTGCCTTCGTGCAATTGATTGTAACCAAAGGCCGCGATTATTTCTTACCCGAAATTATCGATGCTTTTATTGCACAATACAAAAAGCACAACAAAATCAACGAAGTAAAACTCACTACCGCTGTGGCTTTAGATGATGCGATGTTGGAACATATCAAAGCCAAAGTGGCTGCACAATTCCCCGGCATGAGCATCGACATGACCACTGCGGTAGATGAAAGTTTGTTGGGCGGTTTCATTGTGGAATCGAACAATAATCAATTTGATGCCAGCATCCTTCGCGATTTGCGCGACATCAAGAAACAATTCCTTAAAAACGAATTCGTACAAAACATTCGCTAATATTTAAAATCATACGATTATGATCAGCATAAAACCCGATGAAATCTCAGCGATTCTCCGCCAACAGCTGGGTAATTTCAACTCAAGTGCCGAATTGGAAGAATCCGGTACCGTATTACAAGTGGGTGACGGTATTGCCCGCGTTTACGGCTTAAACGGTGTTCGCTCCGGTGAACTCGTTGAATTCGAAAATGGCGTTCAAGCTATTGCCCTTAACCTCGAAGAAGATAACGTAGGGGTTGTATTGATGGGTGATGGTAAAGGCATCAAAGAAGGTAATAAAGTACGTCGTACCGGTCGTATCGCCTCTATTAAAGTAGGTGAAGGCATGGTAGGCCGTGTTATTAATACACTGGGTGAACCCATCGATGGTAAAGGTCCATTGAAAGGGGAATTATACGAAATGCCATTGGAGCGTAAAGCTCCTGGGGTAATTTTCCGTGAACCCGTAAAAGAACCATTACAAACGGGTATCAAGGCTATCGATGCCATGATTCCTATTGGTCGTGGTCAACGTGAGTTGGTAATCGGTGACCGTCAAACCGGTAAATCGGCTATCTGTATCGATACCATCATCAACCAACGCGAATTTTACGAAGCCGGTAAACCGGTATATTGTATCTACGTAGCTATCGGTCAAAAAGCGTCTACTATTGCTCAGGTTATGAAAACCTTGCAAGACAATGGGGCTATGGATTATACCATCATCGTAGCGGCTTCGGCTGCCGATCCGGCTCCTTTGCAGTTCTACGCCCCATTTGCCGGTGCCGCCATTGGTGAATTCTTCCGCGATACAGGTCGTCCTGCTTTGATTGTTTACGATGATTTGAGTAAGCAAGCTGTGGCTTATCGTGAAGTATCCTTGTTGCTCCGTCGCCCTCCGGGACGTGAAGCTTACCCTGGTGACGTATTCTATCTCCACAGTCGCTTGCTCGAACGTGCTGCGAAAGTGATTGGTAAAGATGATATTGCCGCTAAAATGAACGACTTGCCTGAAAGCTTGAAAGGCATCGTAAAAGGTGGAGGTTCGTTAACGGCCTTGCCAATTATCGAAACTCAAGCCGGCGACGTATCAGCGTATATCCCAACGAATGTAATCTCTATCACCGACGGACAAATCTTCTTGGAGTCGAACTTGTTCAACGCCGGTATTCGTCCCGCCATCAACGTAGGTATCTCCGTGAGCCGTGTGGGTGGTAGCGCGCAAATCAAGTCGATGAAGAAAGTAGCAGGTACCTTGAAACTCGATCAGGCCCTCTACCGCGAAATGGAAGCCTTCTCGAAATTCGGGGGTGATTTAGATGCCGCTACGAAGAACGTACTCGATAAAGGAGCGCGTAACGTAGAAATCTTGAAACAAGGTCAGTTCTCTCCGTATTCGGTTGAAAAGCAAGTAGCCATGATTTACCTCGGCACCAATGGTTTACTCCGCGATGTTCCCGTGAAGCATGTACGTGCTTTCGAAGAAGCTTTCTTACTTCAAATGGAAAATAAATTACCGGAAGTATTGGCTGAATTCAAAAAAGGAAACTTACCTGATGACGGTATTCAAAAAATGCTCGATTTGGTGAATAGTTTAATTCCTCAATTCTCGAAATAATTCGATAAAATACAATCTGAAAATCCCGCTTTACAATAAGCGGGATTTTTTTATTACCCTAATCGCAATAAACAATTTTCTAAACCATTCTTCGTTACCTTTGAAACTAAATTTAAAAACGTATGTTACGTAAAACGAGTTTATGCTTAGCCCTTTTGGTAAGCACACAATTGCTCAACGCGCAATCGAAAGTAAAAGTGAGTGAGTTTTCGGTTTCTACCGGTTCCTTTATGCAGGAAAGTCCAATTAGTCAATTTGCCGATTGGCAACGTATGGCACCCGGTTCTTCCTTGTTGCCAACCTTGAGTAAAGACTTAAGCAGTTTCGATCAAATGAACAGCGAAATCAATGGGGGCAATGTATGGTCGGCCAATTTAGGTTTACAATTTTCCGATCGTGCCGGCATGCGTTATAACCGTAATCCATTGTTACGTATTGGTATTCAATATCAAGGGGCTACTGTATTGTCGCAATCGTTTCGTAAAGAAACCACCTATGCCCACGATACTTTAACGTCGTCGCAAACCGGTGAGCAAACCTATGTGGATTCAATTCAAATAGATCATTACGATATCAATTATCGTCAAAAGCGTTTGATGTTGGATGCATCCTTGATTTTCCGTACAAAAAGTCAATCGCGTTGGGGCTTATTTGCCGGTATTGGTATGAGCTTGGGAGCTTCATTCCGCAACCAAACCGAATTAAATTATTCGATGTATAAAGGCACTAATGGCATTATTCCGATACACAATATGGCGTTCCATAATATGTTCGGAAATAATAACGACAAACGCCACGAACATTTTGCCAATACAGCTTCTTTCGCCGGGGCACTATACATCCCATTAGGTGCTAGCTTCCGTTTAAGCAACAAGCATGAATTCTGGAATAAAATCAGCCTCACCCTCGAAACCCGTCCGGGATTATATTGGAGTGGCATTCCTGAATTAACTACTACCACCTTGAATACCGGTGTGGCTACACAAGTTGGTTTCCGCGTAAGTTGGTAATTGTATTTTTCATTTTATTTTAATAGGGGACTGTCAATCAGTCCCCTTTTTTTATTAATGTTTAAATTCATTCTCATTCTGTTTCTTACATTAATATAGGCACGACTCGATAAAAAGTGTCCATAATATAATATAAAAAACTAGACAAATTATATAACTTTGCAATTGAATACTATATGAAGATAGCTTCAAATACACGTTTTATTGTAGATAGACTACCAAGCGGGTATGTATTCACCTATGATGCTGTATGTAAGGAGCTTAACCAACGAGAAGCAGTCATTAAGACCTTGAATAGAATGGTGGCATCAGGGAAGCTAGCGAAATTGTCGAAAGGCAAATTTTATAAACCGGAAATTACATCGTTCGGATTGTTGGAACCCAATGCACAACAAATCGTCAAAGATCTATTAGTAGAGAAAGGAAAAATAGTAGGTTATTTAACGGGATATAGTATTTATAATCAATTGGGTTTGAGTTCGCAGGTAAGTTATATAATACAAATAGGCAGAAATTATATTCGCCCAAGTATTCAACGTTCGAATTATACCATTAAATTTGTTCAACAAAAAAATACTATAACCAAAGAGAATATTCCCTTTTTACAATTATTGGATGCACTTCGAACAATTCGGCAAATTCCCGATGCCAATCCCGAATCATCTTGTAAACGTTTCTTGGCTATTCTTAAAAAATATTCAGAAAATGACATTCGAAAGATAGTTCGATTGGCCTTGAAATATCCGCCGGCTACTCGTGCCTTATTGGGGGCTATGTTGGAGAAATTGAATCGACAAGATAAGGTCAATATCTTGTTTGAATCACTCAATCCGATTTCGAAGTATAAAATACCCTCGGTATCGAATGTGTTGTTTTCTGCTCAAAAATGGAATATTTATGAACCTACATATCCATCAAAAACAATTCGCGGATCTACTTAGGTTAGCTTCTCAATTCTTGCAAATTAAACAAGAATTTATAGAAAAAGATTATTGGATTACCCTGGTATTATACCAATTGGCTCGTAGTAAATATACACATCATGTGGTTTTCAAAGGGGGAACTTCACTCTCTAAAGGATATAATTTAATTGATCGTTTTTCTGAAGATATTGACCTCGCTTTATTGAATCAAACTTGGGCATCGAGTAATCAAATAAAAACGATAATTCGAAATATTGAAAAAGAAATATCAATCGATTTGAATTCTATTCATGTTGATGGATTAACGAGTAAGGGTTCTCGTTTTCGAAAATCGGTATTTGAATATACCCCTATTGAAAAAAACAACTTGAATAATACCTTGATATTAGAAATAAACTCGTTTGCTAATCCCATTCCCTATCATCGAATCGGCATTCAAACATTGCTGTGTCGTTTTTTAATAAACTCAGGTTTTGAAAGTACTATTCAACAATATAATCTTCAATCGTTTGAAATTAATATTTTAGCCTTAGAACAAACACTGTTGGAAAAGTTAGTTGCTCTTTATCGATTCTCATTTTATGAAAATACAACGGAACGATTATCGGAAAAAATCAGACATTTTTATGATATCTATTATTTGATGCAACATGAATTATGTATTGCATTCATTCAGTCGCCCTCATTTAGAGATGAATTCAATCTGCTTTTGGAACACGATAAATTAGTGTTCGATGAACCAAATGGATGGTCGAGAATGCAGTTTGAAGATTCGCCTTTGACCATAGATTTTGATAAAGTATGGAAACAATTGAAACGAAAGTATCAAACTGAATTAACTGCTTTAGCCTATAAACCCATTCCCGATGAACAAGCAGTGTATCGCTGTGTAAATCAAATCATAATCAAATTAAAAGCCATGTGTTAATTGCTTATATTTTTCAAAATAGCAATGCATAGGGCTTTATGTATATTTGCGCTACATGTCCACCCGCATCCTCGCTTTAGTCCCTTATCCAATTTTTCCGGCCCAAATGGGTGGACAAAAAGGGATTGCATTATTTTACAAATACTTGCACAAGGTATTGCCTTTGGCCATGCTGAGTACGAAAGCCAATGGAGCCTCGGATGCGGAATACCCTGTTTATCCGCTCATACACAACGGGGCTTCACGCTATATCGATCCACGGGTTTTCTTTTTATTGAAAAAACAAGCCAAGCAACATCAAGCCACGCATCTATTATTCGAACATCCTTACTATGCCTGGCTCATTGTTTTATGTCGTTTGTTCACGAACTATAAACTCATCGTTCATGCCCATAATATTGAAGCCACCCGCTTTAAAAGCATGGGAAAACCTTGGTGGTTTATATTGTGGTTGTATGAGGCTATCGCTTTTCGTGCCGCCCATCAAGTTTGGTTCAAAACTCAAACCGATGCCGATTATGCCATAACCCATTTTGGATTACCCAAACACCGCGCTCACCTTATTCCTTATGGTATTGAAGTGAATCAATTACCCGCCGAAAACGAAATACAAGCCGCTAAAAACGAAATTCAATCTACCTTTCAATTGCCCAAAGAAGCCTGTGTTTTATTCTTCAACGGCACCTTGAATTACGGTCCCAACCTCGATGCCTTAAACCATATATTAAATCATATTCTGCCTCGTTTACAAGCCGCACATTTCAACTATGCCTTTATTGTTTGCGGTAAGCATTTGCCGGACTCCATGGATTCGCTCAAAGCCTACGAATCACAACACGTGTACTATGCCGGCTTTGTTCCCGATATTGATGTGTACTTCAAAGCCTGCGATGTGTTTTTAAATCCACTCATTGATGGGGGCGGTATTAAAACCAAATTAGTGGAAGCCTTAGGCTTTGGCAAATCGGCGGTATCGACTATGAATGGCGCCATTGGGGTAGATCCTGCCTGCACCGAAGGCCGTTTACGCATTGTACCCGATGCCGATTGGGATGGCTTTGCTCAAGCCATTATAGACGCTGCACAACTCAAAGCGAATAATCAGAACACGGCGTTTTATGAAACATTCTATTGGGGACATATAGCAACGCATGCGAAAGCCTATTGTGCGCCATAAACTACCAATCTTTTTCGGGCGAAACCGGATGCCCTTTTTGCTTTTCTTTCTTTTCCCTCAACTTACGCTCCTCCCGCTGTAAAGCATTCAACAATTCATCGGCCTGGTTCTTATTCAATTTACTTGGACGTGGCTGTTTATCCTCTCCCGATTCATTCTCATTCTCCGCCTCCGGTGGATTCTGTTTTCCACTTTCATTCTCCTTCTGTTTCTCCTTCTCGGGCTGATCCTGTTTCTGTTCCTCCTGCTTCTGTTTCTGTTCCTCCTGTTTCTGTTTCTGTTCCTGTTTCCTCTTCTTCGCGTAAGCTAAATTATACCGCGCATCCTCCATCGTCGGATCTTCCCGCAGGGCTTGCTTATACGCCTCAATGGCTTGCTCGTATTGTTTTTCGTTTAAATACACATTGCCCGCATTGTAATGGGCTTTCGCCCGAAGCGCCGGTTTTAAACTCTGCTTCGCACTTTGTTCATAGGCTTTGACGGCTTCCGAAAAATTTTTCTGTTCATACAAGGCATTGCCCAAATTGTACGAAGCCTCATTCAATTTCTTTTCGCTAAAGGCTTGTCGATATTGGGCTTCCGCCTGCTTGAAATCGCCTTTGCGGTAAGCTTCATTCCCGGCGTATAAATTCGGATTCCGGGTTTGAGCCACGAGCGTTCCCCCCATCATCA
>JBPCSZ010000049.1:0-3267 GCA_051006655.1 Chitinophagaceae bacterium | reverse complement strand
AAGTTCGCTTCGCCCGAATTGAAAAAGAAATATTTACCCAAACTCGCTTCAGGCGAATGGATTGGCGCTTGGGGTTTAACCGAAGCCAATACCGGTTCGGATGCCGGCAATATGCGTTGTGTAGCCGTAAAAGACGGCGACGAATGGGTGATTAATGGCACAAAAAACTGGATCACTCATGGTAAATCGGGCGATGTGGCCGTAGTGCTTTGTCGCACCGGCGAACCTCGTACCAAAAACAATGTTACTGCGTTTGCCATTGAAAAAGGAACTCCCGGATTCAGTGCCGGTAAAAAAGAAAACAAATTGGGTATGCGTGCTTCCGAAACCTGCGAATTGGTTTTCGATAATTGCCGCATTTCCGATGCCCAACGCTTAGGCGAAGTAGGCGAAGGATTTAAACAAGCCATGGTGATTTTAGATGGTGGTCGCATTTCGATTGCCGCCTTAGCCTTGGGTATTGCCAAAGGGGCTTACGAAGCGTCGTTGAAATATGCTAAAGAACGTCAACAATTCGACCAACCCATTGCCAACTTCCAAGCCATTCAGTGGAAATTAGCCGATATGGCCACCCAAATTGAAACCGCTGAATTGCTGATTTATCAAGCCGCCGACAAATTAATGCGTGGTGAAAAAATGACCAAGGAAAGCGCCATGGCCAAATATTATGCCTCGGAAGTTTCGGTACGCGTAGCCACCGATGCTGTTCAAATTTTTGGCGGATATGGTTATACCAAAGATTTCCCGGTAGAAAAATATTACCGCGACAGCAAGCTTTGCACCATCGGCGAAGGCACCTCTGAAATTCAGAAATTGGTCATTGCCCGCGATATTTTAAGCTAATTTAGAATGCCTTGAAGGCAATAGCCCATGCCAATTGACCGCCCACTGTTTATAGTACTCGAAGGCATCGACGGAAGTGGTAAAACTACCCAATCGCGCTTGCTCGAAGCAAGTTTCAACGAAATGGGCCAAACTTGCCATCGTACTTTCGAACCCACCGACAATAAAATTGGGCGCATCATTCGGTCTGTGATTCAACGAGAAGAAACCGTGAATCCGGAAACACTAGCCGCTTTATTTGTAGCCGATCGCCTCGACCATATTTTAGATGCCAACTATGGCATGAAAGCCCAATTGGCCCAAGGCCGTCATGTAGTGTGCGACCGCTATTATTTTTCCTCGTATGCCTACCATAGTTTGGATGTTCCTATGGATTGGGTCATACAATCGAATAGCCTTTGCGCGCAATTGCTCAAACCCGATATCATTTTCTTTATTGATGTTGACCCGGCATTGAGCATGCAACGCATTGCCAATAATCGGGAACAAAACGACTTGTTTGAAACACAACACCAATTGGAAAAAATTCGCGAAAATTATTTGAAAGCCATCGCCCTAAAAAAAGATGAGGAGCATATTGTATTCATTAATGGCAACCAAAATGAAGCTGCCATTCATGCCGATATCATGCGTCATTTAGAGGTCATGAAATAAATGCATCAGCCTGCAGTATTAATGCTGAACTGCGTGTATTTTTGCGCAAACTTCAAATTCACATGTTGCCCAAATTCAAACGCGTTTTATTGAAATTATCCGGTGAAAGCCTTATGGGCGACAAAGCCTTTGGACTCGACCCGGCCATGTTATCGCAATACGCACACGACATTAAATCGATTACCGATTTGGGTGTACAAGTGGCCTTGGTGATTGGCGGTGGTAATATTTACCGCGGCATGAACGAAAAGGAAACCGGCATTGAACGCGCTCAGGGCGATTATATGGGCATGTTGGCCACGGTAATTAACGGCATTGCCATGCAGAGCATGCTCGAAAAAATTGGGGTTCAAACGCGCTTACAAAGTGCCATTAAAATGGACCAAGTGGCCGAACCTTTTATTCGCCGTCGCGCCATTCGCCACCTCGAAAAAGGCCGTGTAGTAATTTTTGGTGCCGGCACGGGTAACCCCTACTTCACCACCGATACGGCTGGTACATTGCGTGCCGTTGAAATTAGTGCCGATGTTATTTTAAAAGGTACCCGCGTGGATGGTATTTACGATAGCGATCCGGAGAAAAATCCGAATGCCGTGAAGTTCGACCAAATCACCTTCGGCGAAGCCATTCAAAAGAATTTGAAAGTGATGGATATGACCGCCTTCACCTTATGCCAAGAAAACAAATTGCCCATTATTGTATTCGATATGAATACGCCCGGCAACCTCTTGCATGTGGTTACCGGTAAACATATTGGTACTTTGGTAAAAGACTAATTACGCACCTTCACATTAACCGAACGCTGGAAACAGATTCATTATTGATTGAAAAACTTAGCGTTTGTTTTTAAACAAATCCACCCGCCAAGTAAACATCAAGGGTTGAGTACTTTGTTTGAAACACGCATCGGTTTGTTCTTCCAACACATCTAAACGCATATCGGCTTTCGAAACACCCTCCTGAAGCATCAAGGTTAAATCGCCATAGGTATAGGTAAACCCGAGGTATTGTTCTGCCGACCATTCCACCGATTGATGCATGTGAAATTCACGGAAATAATCAAAGCGTTTCGCTTTATACAACCAAGTTGAAAAGGCATCGATGCGGTAATAATAATTTTTATAATACCCCTTATCGGCCACTAATTTACCCAAGGCCGATTTGAATTGAAAATAGGTCGCATCTAAGGCTAAATTGTTCGATAATGGTGGCCAATTATGATTCAACAAAACCAACATGCCCTGGGGTTTTAATACCCGCATTATTTCAAGGATACTCGACTCGGGTTCCATCCAATGAATGGACGCGTGACAAGCCACAATATCAACCGACCCATCGGGTAATGGAATGGCATTCCCACTGCCTTGCATAAATCGAATATTCGCCAAGGAGGTCTTCGAAGCCCAAGCTAACATTTCCTCTGAAGGATCAATACCAATAACCTGTTTGGCATAAGGCGACCATGGCTTGGTGGAGAGTCCAGTACCACACCCTAAATCGAGCACACAATCAATGGGCTCGCCATACAAGCTCACCACTTGATTTAATATTTCGGCAGGTACGCTTGGACGAAAGGTATCGTAATTGGCGGTATTCTTTGCCCAACGTTCATTTACATGATTACTCATAAGCCAATTCAAGGAACCCCTTTTATTTTATAGATTGCGATTGATTAGACGGCAAATATTTTTTATTCACCGAAGCGATATGATTTCGCCATAATTGATACAAACGATAGTGGGCCATCCAGCGCACCACAAAAAACCGTTT
>JBPCSZ010000048.1:0-11766 GCA_051006655.1 Chitinophagaceae bacterium | reverse complement strand
AGCCCTATTTTTACATCGGAGTAGGAATAGCCCTTTATGGCATCGCCTATTTCTTGATTCACGATGTATTTATTCATCAACGTTTCAAATGGTTACGGAATGCCAACAGTGCTTATTTCCGAGCCATTCGACGCGCACATAAAGTGCACCACAAACATTTAGGCAAAGAAGACGGCGAATGTTTTGGGATGTTGTGGGTTCCCTTGAAATATTATAAAGAAGCCCAACGCGATTTAGAGCGACAAAAAGCCGCTTAATTTTTGGACTAACCCTCGCCGCATTGTACATTCATACAATGAAAATGCGGTTCATTTTACTTTCTCTCGTTTGTTTTATTCAGAGTCTTTCAGCGCAATCGAATTATCCCGTCGATTCGTTGTTGTTTAACGCCTATGGCTTTCGGTGCATTGGTCCATTTCGTGGCGGACGAGTGAGCGGTGTTTGCGGCGATTATCAAAACAAGCAAACCTATTATATGGGCGCTACCGGCGGGGGCGTTTGGAAAACCCGCGATGGGGGCAATAATTGGCAAAACATCAGCGATGGTTTTTTCGGTGGAAGCATTGGAAGCGTAGCGGTTTGTCCAACCGACCCCTTATTGATTTACGTTGGTACCGGCGAAAACACCTTACGCGGCAATGTTAGCGAAGGCAATGGGATGTGGAAGAGCACCGATGGTGGACGCAGTTGGAAATTCAGTGGACTACCCGATTCACGCCATATCACCAAAATTCAATTCCACCCGAAGAATCCCAATATTGTTTATTGCGCCGCTACGGGACATTTATTTGGACCCAATGAGGAGCGCGGTATTTTTCGAACCACCGATGGCGGGAAAACGTGGAAGAAGATTTTATTTATAAACGCAGAAACGGGTTGCATTGATTTAGTGATGGATCCTACTCGGCCGGAAGTTATGTTTGCTTCCTCTTGGCAAGTGTTGCGTACCCCCTATAGTTTAATTAGCGGCGGTGCGGGAAGTGGTATTTGGAAAAGCTTGGATGGTGGTGATACATGGCAGAACATCAGCAAAAACAAAGGACTACCCAAAGACACTTTAGGGAATATCGGCTTGGCCATTGCCCCATCGAATCCGGATATGATTTATGCCATGATTGAAAACAAACAAGGTGGCTTATACCGCAGTGCTGATGGCGGACTTACTTGGAACAAACAAAGCGATGATGCCCGCATTATGCAACGCGGTTGGTATTTCAATAAAGTGTTTGTAGATCCGAAACAAGAAAACATGGTGTACTTATGCAATGTTGGATTTCATAAAAGTACCGATGGCGGGAAATCGTGGCAGGATGTGTCTACCGGACACGCCGATCATCATAATGTGTGGATAGACCCTGAAGACGGACAACGGATGATGATTGCCCACGATGGCGGAGCACAGATTTCCGTGAATGGCGGACAACAATGGAGTTCGTGCTACAATCAACCAACGGCCCAATTTTACCGCGTAAGTACCGACAATCATTTTCCGTATCGGGTATTGGGTTGCCAGCAAGATAATAGCAGTGTTCGTATTGCGTCGCGTACCAACCGTGGCAGTATTACAGCCCAAGACTGGGGAAGCAGTGCCGGTTTTGAAAGTGGTTATTTAGTGGCCGACCCCTTGAACGACGATATTGTATACGGTGGCAATTACGGTGGCTATATGTCGCGCTTAAACCACCGCACCGGCGAAAACCGCACCACCAGCGTGTACCCCATTGCGCCCATTGGCGAAGGCGCTGAAAACTTGAAGTATCGATTCCAATGGAATTTCCCTTTGTTCTTTTCGCCGAACAATTCCAAGCGTTTATATGCAGCCGGCAACTACTTATTTAAAAGCGACGACGAAGGACAATCGTGGCAACGTATTTCGCCCGATTTAACCCGAAACGATAAAAGCAAACAAGGTCCAAGCGGTGGCCCAATTACCAAAGACAATACCGGCGTTGAATATTATTGCACCATTTTCACGGCGGCCGAAAGCGCGGCAGAAAAAGAGGTATTGTGGGTGGGAAGCGATGATGGCTTGATTCATATTTCGCGCAATGGCGGACAAGATTGGGATGATATCACGCCCCGCGGTATTCCCGAATGGATGCAATGGAATTGCATTGAACCCGACCCCAAAACACCGGGTACGTGTTATGTAGCCGGCACGCGTTACAAACTCGATGATGAAAAACCGTACTTGTTCAAAACAACAAACTACGGTAAAACGTGGACGCGCATTGTAAGCGGTATTCCGGTAACGCATTTCACCCGCGCCGTGCGTGTAGATCCGAACAATAACAACAAGTTGTTTTGCGGCACCGAGCAAGGACTTTATTTTTCGAACAATGCGGGTGCATCGTGGCAACGCATGCAACTCAATTTACCGCTGGTTCCCATCACCGATTTATGTTTTAAAAACAACGATTTAATTGTGGCCACCCAAGGAAGAGCGTTTTGGATTTTAGATGATATCAACACCTTGTATGCTATGATGGCTATACAAGCCGCAAAACAATTTCAGTCCTTACCCATTGCACCCACTTATCGGATGAGAAGCGGCCGCAATGAATCGGCCAAGCAAGACGGCACCAATCCTTATCCCGGTGTGAACATTCGCTATGTATTACCCGAAGGAGCCGATACCATGAAGGTTTCGATTGCGATACGGAATGCCCAAGGAAAAACCTTACGCACCTATACCGCCCGTGCCGCGAAACCGCAAGAGGCTTGTCCTGCCGAACCCGGGATGAATTTATTTGCTTGGAATATGTGCTTGGCCGGTGTAGAGAAAGGAAAAGATATGGTGATGTGGAACGGGCAATTGAATGAATTTATGGTAGCGCCGGGCAATTACGATGCGGTGATTCATTGCGGAAAAGATTCGGCCATACAAGTTTTCCAAATTTTAAAAGACCCGAATTACGCCGCTACGGTAGCCGATTACCAAGCCCAATTCGATTTTTTATGTACGTTGCGCGACGCCTTCGATTCTACCCAAACGCATATTTTATCCATTCGTTCCTTGCGCCAACAAATCAATTCGGTGAAAGAAAAGGCCGGGAAAGCCTATAGTGCTTCTTTGGATAGTTTAGGTAAACAAATTATTCAACAAACGCAAAGCATTGAAGAAGCCTTGGTGCAAACCAAAGCCAAAAGCGGACAAGATTTATTGAACTACCCTATTCGTTTGAACGATCAGTTGTTGGGCATTTTTGATGCGGTGGAACAGCACACCGCGCCATCGGCCCAAAGCAAGGAAGCCTATGCCGATGTGCGAAAACAATTGGATGTGCAATTTCAAAAACTGCGTGAAATTCAACAAGGTCTATTACGCGATTACAATAAATTGATTCGCGAGCAGGGCATTGATTTTGTGCAGATGAATTAAGGATGAAGTTCAAGCATTATACACGCATACGCTTGCTAATTTGAACAAGGATTTTTATTGGATCAACGGATTTCGCCGATTAGGCCTACGACCTTGCTGAGCGTATTTTAATCAATGCTAAAATTCCGTTCTATGCTCACCGTTATTTGTTATCTATTTTGAAGCGCAGCTGAATCTCTTTCTTCAGCGCTATTCCCGTCTTTCGCGGTGCATGGCACCTTGCTACAGCCGGGGCTATTTTTTCATCGCCCGGAACTTTATTCAACTAAGTCAATAATTCGTTGACTAATTTTCAATTAGAAATAAATGTATAGTAGCAGAGACAAAAGAATAGCTGATGAATGTTCCGGACGATGAAAAATAGCCGCGATTGGAGTAGGCTACCCCGTAGCCACGTAAAGCGCGACGAGAGACGAATAAAGCGATGCCGATGCGCTTCTAATGAAAAGCATTTTGTATATTTCACGTTCATTGAGTTTGCTTATGCGAAGGTTTGGGGGCCAACCATCTTTTTTTGTTTTCGTGCTTGGTTTATGGCTGATGTGTTTTTCGTTTAAAAATTTGAACGCACAATGTTGTAATTGGATACTGAGTATGCACGATAGTTATGGCGATGGTTGGAACGGTGGGTATTTGAATGTGTTTGTAAACAATGTGTCTATTGGTTCGTTCAGTGCTACGAATTATGGTAGTACGGTGTTATTGCCGGTGTGCAATGGCGATAGTGTTCGCTTCGAATACACCGCGGGGGCATACGAAAACGAAAATAGTTACAACCTTTTTAATTCGGGTTATAATGCCTTGTTTAGCGATGGGCCTACACCGCAAACAGGTATTGTGTACAATGGCATTGGTAATTGCGCGGCGACTTTTGTAGCGGGGAATCATCCGTGCACGGCTATTAGTATTGATACGGGGCAATGTGTTTGGGGCGATAATAGTTTGTATGTTGGGTCGGGTATGCAAGCAGGTTGTGCCGTATATCAAGGGCATGATGTGTGGTATAAAGTGTTGGTTCCGCCATCGGGCAATTTGAGTTTTGAAACCGATAGTGGCACCATCAACGATACGGGAATGGCCATTTGGAGCGATACAGCTTGTACCCAAGCGCAGTTGCTTACGTGCGACGATGATGCGGGAAATGGATATTATTCCTTTATATCGTTGCACGAACAAACACCGGGCAAACCCTTGTATATTCAAGTGTTTGGTTATGCGGGCGCCATGGGAACGTTTAAATTGTGTGTGCGCGATTTAGGAACGGTTCGGCTCGATAGTTCGCGCTTGCCCATTGTGTTGTTGCAACCTGCAGGACAAGCCATTCCGGAAGGAAACAAGATTAATATTCCGATGCAAATAAAATACAATGGACCGAATGCCATGACGTATCGGAATGGACCGGCGAATGTATATAATGGCACGGTGGGCATTGAAATTCGGGGGGCGTCATCGACATTGTTTAACCAGAAACCCTATGGTATTGAAACACGCACTGCGAATGGGGCCAACTTAAATGTTTCGTTGTTGGGAATGCCGAAGGAAAACGATTGGGTACTGTTATCGAATTACAACGATCGATCGTTGTTGCGGAATGTATTGGCGCATCAAATTTTTACGGGCATGGGGCATTACAGTCCACGAATGCATTTATGTGAAGTGATGTTAGACACGGTGTACAAAGGGATTTATTTATTGGGCGAAAAAATTAAAACCGACAGTGGACGGGTATCGATTGCGAAGTTGAATTATATTGATACACTCGGCGATGAATTGACTGGCGGGTATATTTTACAACAGAATTATTGGACGCCTACGAACAGTTTTCTATCGAATTATTCGCCCATTGACCATCCGGGTTTGGATATTCATTTTTTGTATCAGCAACCCGACGAGCAAACCATCCATCCCTTGCAGAAGACTTATATAGCGGCATTTATAGATACTTTGGAAACGGTGTTGTACAGCAGTAATTTTGCCGATACCATTAGCGGGTATCGAACATACTTACACGAAAAATCGTTCATTGATTATTTTATTGTGAATGAGTTGGCGCGCAATGCGGATGGGTTTAAAAAGAGTGTTTATTTTTTTAAAGACAAAGCGAGTAAAGGAGGCAAGTTGCACGCCGGCCCCGTATGGGATTTTGATTGGGCTTGGAAGACGATGGCGATGGGACCTTTGTTCGACCAGAATGATGGTTCGGGTTGGGCGCATCGAATAAACGACTTCCCTACCGATAATAATTCGTGTGGGTATTATATTCGGTTGTTGCAGGATACCTTGTTTGCGAATCGCTTGCGTTGTAGGTACGAAGGCTTGCGTAACACGGTGTTGGATACGGTTAACTTGTTTCATTTTATAGACAGTGTGGGGCAATTTGTAACGGCGGCGCAAGAGCGGCATTTTAAAAAATGGCCTTTGTTGGGGCACAGTGGAATGTCGCCGGAAAGCAATGCCATAGCAACCACGTATGCGGCCGAATTGGATACGTTTAAACATTGGATTGCGGTGCGCTTGCAGTGGTTGGATGCACACATGCCGGGAGTGTGTACAGTGGTGCCGAATGGCGTGTTGGATGTAGTGTCTGATTCGGTAATTAAGGTGTATCCGAACCCAACCTATAATGGTAGTTGTGTATTGAGTGGTTGGGGAGCGGCGCGTGGCTCGATGACATTAAAGGTGTATGATGCCAGGATGTGTTGTGTGGCCACGCATGAAATTCCGGCCGGGAAGACTGAATATGCATGTAACTTACCCCAGCAGGGCGTTTTATTTTTCACCTTGCAAGGGAGCGATGGCATGATGTGGCACGGGAAGGTGTTGAATGCGGGGCGTTAGTGTATCAGCCCGCGAAGCGGAATCTTGTTGGAGAAAAAAACAACGAGGGCGCTGCATTATACATTTATATCTTCTACTAAATTGATTTAGGATTTCGAGATGCCGAAGGCGTCCCTCTGGAACTCTCCTCTGTGAAAACACCTCTTACCCTCTGTGATAAAAAGAAGGCATTGATTTGGTGCAGATGAATCAATGGAGTAGCTTTAGCTTCATATACGCATACGCTTGCTAATTTGAACACGGATTTTAATTAGATAAATGGATTTCGCCGATTAGGCCTTCGGCCTTGTTGGGCGTATTCTGACAATTCTGTCAATTCTGTTAATCCTGTCTCCCACATTCGATGTTAATAGTGGCATCCTGTTTAAAATCGGTGCGTTTAATGAAAGAAAACATACCCAATAAAAATTGCCGCTATGACACCCAACAAATCGGCCATCAAGCCAGCCCACAAGGCATAGCGAATTTTACGAACCCCTACGGCGCCAAAATACAAGGCCAATATATAAAACGTGGTATCGGCACTGCCTTGAAAAATACTACCTAACTGTCCAACAAATGAATCGGGACCGAAGGCGGGATTGTTATAGACATCAATAAGCAATCCGCGTGCGCCACTGCCACTGAAGGGTTTCATGATGGCCACGGGAAGGGCCGGTGTAAAATCGGTATTCAAGCCCAATTGCGCAATGCACCACGCCATGCCATCGGTAATGAATCCCAAGGCCCCGCTATCGCGGAACACCCGAATGGAAACCAACATCCCCACGAGGTAAGGCAAAATGGAAAGCACCACACCAAAACCTTCTTTCGCACCGTCGATGAAACTATCGAAAACCTTTACTTTTTTCCATAAGGCCACGGAAACAATTAAAGTAATGATGGCCATTAATATTAAATTGCCCGACACTTTCGATACCAATTCTTTTTGCACATCACTCAGGGTATGGATATAGGTTAAGAGTGCAATAATTAAGGCCAATAAACCACCCAACCACGCCAACAACACCCCATCGAAACGCAATTTTTGTTTGATACCGACAATAAAAATACTCGCCAAGGTTGTCAGCAAAGTAGCCAATACACAAGGCACAAAAATGGCCGCGGGTTGCGTGGAATGCGCCGCTACCCGATAACCAATAATCGACAACGGAATAAGCGTGAGTCCGGAGGTATGCATCACCAAAAACATAATTTGCGCATTGGTGGCGGTGCCCGGATTTGGATTTAAACTTTCCAAACTCTTCATGGCTTTCAAACCAAAGGGCGTAGCCGCATTATCGAGTCCGAGTAAATTAGCACTGAAATTCATCACCATTTCGCCCAAGGCCGGGTGTTTTTCGGGCACTTCCGGAAACAAACGACGCAACAACGGATTGAGCAAACGCGCCAAGAAACGCACCGCCCCGGCCGCCTCGGCAATCTTCATGAGTCCAAGAAAAAATATCATAGTCCCCGCCAAAGGCAAAGCCACATCCACCACGGCATCTTTGGCGGTTTTAAACAAGCCCTCCACCATCAAACTAAACACATCGGTTTGTCCAAGTAAAAGCAGTTTATATAAACCAATTATAAAAGCTACAATAAAAAAGAAAGCCCAAACATAATTCAGCACCATGGGGTATTGTGTTTATGTTGTAATGATACAACAAAGCATGGAAATTCAGTTGAAAGAACTGACTTCAATGGCTTGACAACTGAAGGGAATGGCTTATTTTTACCGCATGGACCAACACACTTTATTGGACATCCTAGAGCAACCTGCCCGCTGGGCCTCTTTAAATGCCAACTCCTTGGCCTTATTGCACAAGCAATATCCCTATTTTCATGCCTTGGGCAATGTGGTCTATGTTGGTTCGAAAAAGCACGAGGACCTTCCCGTTTGGAGTCACGATGTTTTTACCCAAGCCCGTTTATCGGCCTTGGCCAATCGGACACAGCCAATTACGCTAACCGCGAATGTGCCGGAGGAACCCGCAACCACGGTAAATCCTACGAAGGAAAGCGACGACATTTTACAACTCATCAACCGCATTCCCTTGCATGCTGAAATCACCCTCGATACCTTACCTGTGGTTGCGCACATGGCAGAACCAGAGCCTGAACCGGAGCCCACGCCCGATTTAAGCGAAAAATCCTTGATGGTGATGATGTCATTCAGCGATTGGATGAACTATTACAAGGTGAAACAAATGAAGGAAAAGGAAGAAGCCGAATCGAAAAAAGCCTTGAATGCCAGTTGGCAAAAAGAAAAATTAGCCGCCGCCATTGAAGAAGATATCGACGATGAAGTTCCCGAACCCATTTTCAAGCAAGCCATGGATTCCATTTCCACCGAAAGTGGTGTAATTAGTGAATCGTTGGCCAAATTATTGGCCGAACAGGGCAAAACAGACCGAGCCATTGCCATGTACAAGAAATTAAGTTTGCGGAATCCCGAAAAAAGCAGTTATTTTGCTCGTTTAATTGAACAGTTGAATTCTAAATAGAACAAACAATGAGCATCCTTTTTGTTATCCTTATTTTGTTAACCTGCGTGGTTATTGCCTTCTTTGTATTAATTCAAAACCCTAAGGGTGGTGGATTATCGGGCTCTTTCGGTGGTTTTGGTAACCAAATGATGGGTGCCAAACAAAGCACCGACGTAGTAGAAAAAGGCACCTGGATTGCCGCGTCTGTTTTATTGGTTTTAACCTTAGCCTCTTTCGTATTGGCGCCAAAAACTAAAACAGCCCCGAACGAAAAAACACGTTCTGAAAAAGTGAATACCGGCGCACCAATTGCACCGGCTCCCGCTGCTGCACCTGCACCTGCCGCCGCTCCTACTCCTGCTGCTGCTCCTACTCCTACGGCACCAGCTCCGCAGCAATAATTAACTCAATCTAAATTTAATAACGACTCGCTCCACAGCGGGTCGTTTTTTTTTGAAGCGCATCGGCAAGAACTTCCCTCATCTTCTTCGTGCTGTTCGCTGCAAGCCCCGCCCCTGTTGGTACACACGAATAGGTTTAAGGGTATGGGCGGGGGCTTTCCGCTGCCATCACGGCTATTATTCATCGCCGTCCTTTTCTTCAGCATTTCTGATAGTTGAAGAAAGAATCAGACGATCAAAAAATAGCCCCGATTGACGTGGAAAGCCTTGCCTGAGGAACGAAGGCAAGCTTGGAACAAAAAGCGGGACGGGTGTTGAAGAAAGGGATTCGGCTTGGCTTCGAAAAAAATTACTCGATGCCGGTGAGTTTTTCTAAGATGCTAAATACCGCCGGACAAACCTCGGTGTTTTTGAGCGTGAGGGCTTGGCGTTTGATGAGCACGTCTTCGTCGGTATAGGGGTAACGCGCGCAATCGGAGGGACGCACATCGTAAATAGCGCAAGCGTTATCGTGGCCTAAAAACGGACAGGGCAAATGCTTGTTCACAAAATCGTTATCGCTGTCGAGGTTGAGGTATTGCTGAATAAAATCGCCTTCCTTCATGCCCAAGTGTTTGGCAATGCGTTTGATATCGGGTTGTTTAAAGCGTGGCGAATGGTTCTTACAACAATTGGCGCATTGCAAACAATCAATATTGGCAAATGCCTCCTCGTGCAAGTCGGGCAATTGTTTAATCACCTTGCGTTGATCGGCCCGTTTTAAAAATTGCGCATATTTCTTTTTGTTGGCTTTCGCCGTCAGTTGCCAATTTTCGGGGACTTGCATGGGTTTGCTTATTTAGCCAATTGCGTGAGCATATCGGCGGTCATGGCCGTGAGGTCGTATTCGGGTTTCCAATGCCAATCGGTACGGGCCAAGGAATCGTCGATGCTTTGTGGCCAAGAATCGGCAATGGCTTGACGAAAATCGGGCGCATAGTCGATGGCAAAATCGGGTTGATGCACTTGAATGGCCTTGGCGACTTCGGCCGGTGAAAAACTCATGGCCGATAAGTTGTATGCCATACGGGTAGACAGTTGATTGGCCGGGGCTTCCATCAATTCGAGCGTGGCGCGAATGGCATCGGGCATATACATCATGGGCAAATAGGTATGTTCGCTCAAGAAGCTGGTATACTTATTGTGTTTCAAGGCCTCGTGGTAAATTTCAACGGCATAATCGGTGGTGCCACCGCCCGGTGCCGATTTGTAGGAAATGAGTCCGGGGTAACGCAAACTCCGCACATCCACCCCATAATTTTTATGGTAATAAGCACACCACAATTCACCGGCATATTTACTGACGCCATACACGGTAGTAGGTTCTATGATAGTGTGTTGCGGGGTATTTTGTTTGGGCGAAGTTGGACCGAATACGGCAATGGAGCTGGGCCAATACAATTTAGCAATCTTGAGTTCCTTGGCTAAATCGAGCAAGGAAAGCAAACTGCGCATGTTGATATCCCAAGCCATGGGTGGATTTTTTTCGCCGGTGGCCGAGAGGATGGCGGCTAATAAATACACCTGCGTCACCTTGTGGGTCACCATAATTTCGCGCAATTGCGCTTGGTTCATCACATCGGCTTGTACATATGGTCCGGTCCCTTTAAGCAAAGGATGCTCCTCGCGCAAGTCGGACGCTATAACGTGTTCGTTGCCATAAATGCCACGTAAAGCGGTAGTCAGTTCAACGCCAATTTGACCACATGCGCCTATAACTAAAACGGTATCCTTTGCCATAAAATTCGTCTGTGAAAGTGCTTACAAATGTAAGTGCCGAGCCTTGTATTTCCTTGTATTGTGGAAAATTGCTTATTGCATCAGGCTCACACTGCGTTGCACGAAGGCGGTAAGGGCTTCTCCGCTCAATAAACCTTGCGATAAGAGGGCTAAATCGGCCAATTGTTTTACTTGTTCATCGCGGTGTTCCGTATTGGTTTCAGCTACTAAACGTTGGTAAATGGGGTGATTCCCGTTGATGGTTAAATTGATTTCGTCGGGCATATTGGCGTACCAGCTCATACCGGGGTTCATGCTGGCCATGTCTTTCATACGGCGCATCATTTCCGAGCGGGTAATCACGACGGGCGCAGACCCTTCCGATAATCCACTGCATTCAATGTTTAAAGTACCGGGCACTTGCACCAAGCGTTTGAAATCGTCTTTCAATTGGGTCGACTGTTCGTCGGTCAAGAGCATGTGGGTATTCTCTTGTTTGTCTACGAGGTTATCGGCCAAATCGGAATCCACCCGTACAAAACGAACGCCTTCCCATTTCAATTCAATATTGTTGATGAACGCATTATCCACCAAGGTTTCCATACGCACTACCTTATACCCTTTGGCATTAGCCGCTTGGATATAGGCATTTTGTTTTACCGGATCGGTGGTGTAAATAATAACGTGCTTCTTTTCTTTATCTACTTGAAGGGCTTCGGTGCTATTCTTGTATTCTTCTAAAGTAAAGAAGGCGACTTCGTTGCCGGCTTCTTGCATTAATAAATACGATTGGGCTTTGTCGTGAAACTTATCGTCGGTCATCATGCCGTATTTCACAAAGAGTCCAATATGTTCCCATTTATCTTCAAAGGCTTTGCGGTCGGCACGGAATAATTCATCAAGTTTATCGGCTACT
>JBPCSZ010000047.1:0-24528 GCA_051006655.1 Chitinophagaceae bacterium | reverse complement strand
ACAACGCGAAAACCTGAATGCCATCGAAATTGGCTTAGCCTACAAACGCCTGATGAGCGAATGTAACCTTACGCAAGAACAAGTGGCTGAACGCATGAAAAAAGACCGAAGTTCGGTAACCAATTACATTCGTTTATTAAAATTACCCCCTTCCGTACAAGTATCGGTTCGCGAAAAACAATTGAGCATGGGCCATGCCCGCACCTTGTTAGGATTAGAACATATTGAACAAATTCTGTTTGCAGCCAAAGAAATTATTGAAAAGCAATTGTCGGTTCGGCAAGCCGAAGAATTAATTAAACAAATTAATAAAACCAACAAACCCTCGGCAAACGAAAAATCCAAACCAAGTTCGAATTTAGCCCCGGCCTATAAACGGATTGAAGACCAAATGGCATCTCATTTCTCAACCAAAGTACAATTACAACGCAAAAAAAATGGTCAGGGTACCATCCAAATTGAATTTTACAACGACAGCGATTTGGAACGTATTTTAGACGCCATGAAATTGTAAAAGATGAAGCTATCTCAGGGTCGGTATTTTCTATTATGGATATTATGGATGCTGATTCCAGGCTTTGTGTGTGCTCAAAAAAATACAAAGAAAGATTCCTTAACTAATAAAGGACTCCCCGCTCATTATTTTTCGTTCAACGCTAAAATTCCTAGTCCAAAACGAGCCGGTTTTTATTCGGCCCTCATTCCGGGCATGGGGCAAACTTACAATAAACAATATTGGAAAACCGGCTTGGTATATGCCGGCTTAGGTACCTTAGGTGTTGTAGCCCACTATAATGCCAAACAATATCGGTTTTACCAAGGTGTGTATCAAGGTCGCATGGACAATGACATACAAACAAACGATACCCTTTTTCAGTACAGTACGGAAGATATCAATACCCTTCGCAAAGGCTATCGAACCTATACCGAATACAGCATAATTGGCATTACCGCTTTTTATGCCATCAACATCATCGATGCTTTCGTTTCAGCCCATTTAAAAACATTCGATATGAGCCGAAACATCAGTTTCAAGGTGCAACCTAGCTTCAATCAGTTTCGTCAACCCGGCATTCGTTGTACGTTTGCCCTGAATCAATAAATTATGAAAATTGCTTTAATTGGTTATGGCAAAATGGGAAAAACCATTGAAACCTTAGCCATCGAAAAAGGCCATCAAATTGTATTAAAAATACAACGCGAAAACGCCCATGAATTAACGGCGGAACAGCTTGCCCATGCCGATGTTTGTATCGAATTTTCGTCGCCCGAGGCCGCTTTTCATTTAGTGAGCCAATGTTTAAAAGCCGGTAAACCCACCGTATGCGGAACCACCGCTTGGCTCAACCAACTCGATGATGCCAAGGTATTGGCCTTAGAAAACCAAACGGCCTTCTTATATGCCAGTAACTTCAGCTTGGGTGTGAATTTATTTTTTGAAATCAATCGCTACGTAAGTAAACTATTGGCCAAGTACCCGCAATATCATGTATCGATGGAAGAAATTCATCATACCCAAAAGAAAGATGCCCCTAGTGGTACCGCAGTTACCTTAGCCGAACAAATTTTGGCCGAACACCCTAAAAAAAGTCATTGGGTTAATGCGGAAAGTATTCAACCGGAAGCTCTCATGATTCACTCTCGACGCGAAGACCCTGCCCCGGGAACGCATGCCATTACTTGGGATTCCGACATCGACAGTATTGAAATTAAACATACCGCCCATAGCCGTACCGGGTTCGCCGCAGGTGCCTTATTGGCCGCTGAATTTTTAGTGGACAAAAAAGGTATCTTTACCATGAACGACGTTCTAAATCCATAATAGAAAAAGTAATACCTTAGTACCATGTTAGATGTTACCAAACAACGAACCATAGCTGTTGATTTCGACGGAACAATTGTGGATGATAATTACCCCAATATTGGCCGTCCAAAAACCTTTGCATTCGACACGTTAAAACGCTTACAAAACGATGGACATCGTTTGATTTTATGGACGTATCGGAGTGGGAAACACTTAGACGAAGCCGTTGATTTTTGTCGCAAAAATGGCATTGAATTTTACGCCGTTAATAAAAATTATCCTGAAGAAGAATTTAACGAACATACCATTAGAAAGTTGCATGTTGATATCTACATCGACGATCGTATTGTGGGAGGATTCCCCGGTTGGGGTAAAATTTATCAAACATTGAATCCGAATGCGGGCGGTCCGGCACAACCAATTTTACCCCCTAAACGCAAAGGATTCTTTGGCTTTGGCAGAAAGTAATGAATACACATTCGCCGAAAACCGAACGATCCAATTCACATAAAGCCCAATGGACTTGGCGCTTCAGTATTACGTTCTTGGTAAGCCTAATTGCAAAGCTCACTACCATTCCGGTTTTCATTTATGTTTACCGATGGTTGCCACCGGTCAATTGGCCTTTCCATCTCGATCAAATTCTATTGTACGGCATCATATTCTTTTTGTTTGAATGGATTGTACTTCGATTTAAATACATAGTACTTGCCATAGCAGGACTCATTTTTATACTGCTGAGTATTGGCAGTTTCACCGGACACTATAGCCATCGAAAATTGGTGAACGACTATGCGGCTTTATTTTATAATGCACTGTATGCTCCGGTACCCAATACCCTCGATATTCGGAGACTGAAACCTTTTCCGAACGAGAAAGCGTATCGGAAAGCCATGAATTATAACAGTCCCATTGTACGTCACTTCGCATTAAAAGCCGTCAACAAACATTTTAGAAGTTACCAACAAGGGCCACAACGGAATCGTATTCAATGTTTGGCTATTTTCAAAGAAATTAAATCGAATTGGAATTATATCAACGATCCCCGCTCGCGTGAATATTATGCACGGGCCAGTGAATCGGCCATTTTAATGGGAGGCGATTGCGATGACTATTCCATTTTCATGGCCTCTTGTATTCAATCCATTGGTGGTATTTGTCGCTTAGTGCTTACCACACAACATGTTTACCCCGAATTACTCATTGGCAATAAACACGATTTAGACAATACAGTTTGGCTCATTAGTAATACCCTATTCACCAACGAGAACAAACGGAAATCTCTGCACTATCATATCGATCATGATGGCAAAATTTGGCTTAACCTCGATTATACCGCAAGCTATCCCGGAGGGCCTTTTTTAGCTGAACCGGTATTGGGTGTATTAAACCCTTAAGACTTCGTTGAATTGTTGCGCGACAAATTGCGTACAGCGTCGTGCAAAATGGTACTGATTATTTCAATACTTTTTTCTTGGTTAGAAAAAACACAACGGTGATGCAATACGGGCAACCCAATTTGTAACAAATCATCTTCGTTGGCATAATCGCGGCCTTGTAAAAAAGCATAGGCTTTTAAACACTGAATGAAAGCAATGCCGGCACGGGTAGATGCTCCAATTTGAATAGACGCATGTGAACGTGTGGCACGTACAATATGCAAAATGGCGCGTAATAATTGTTCGTGCACAAATACCCCATCAACTAAAGCTCGACATTCCCGCAACGTTTCCAAACTCATTAATGGCACGATTTGTTTCGAAGCAGTTTGTATGGTTTGATAATGATTGAAGATATCCCATTCGGTGGCTTCATCGGCATAGCCAAAATTAATTTTCATCGAGAAGCGATCGAGTTGTGCTGCCGGTAACGGATAAGTTCCATCCATTTCAATGGGATTTTGTGTGGCTATGGTAAAAAACACATCCGACAATGGATACGTTTGCTCACCTATACTAATTTGCTTTTCGGCCATACATTCCAACAAGGCACTTTGCACCTTTGGCGAAGCGCGATTAATTTCATCGGCCAATAATACATGGGTAAACAAAGGCCCTTTCTTGAATTCAAAATCGTGCCGCTCCGCATTATATACATGAGTTCCCAATAAATCCATTGGCATTAAATCGGGCGTAAACTGCACACGCTTAAACCCATAGTCATCGTTCGACAGCGCAGCGGCCAATGTTTTTGCCAATACCGTCTTTCCTGTCCCCGGATTATCTTCCAATAAAATATGGCCACCGGACAATAAACAAGTCAATACTAAATCAATTTCATGATGCTTGCCACGAATTACTTGTTCAATGCCACTCCGCAATTGTGTCACCGATTGTAAGGCTTCTTGAAAATCCATATTATATCCATTTTTGATTAAAAAAAGTTTGTCGAAATAATAGCAACATGGGCCAGTTGAACCATGTCCAATATCTTCGTTTCGATGTGATTTGATTTTGAAAATAATCTTCCATCTTTCTTGCCAACAAAACAGCCTCTTGTTTTCTTCCTTGAGCAATTCCACGAGGTGCATACCGTTCTTCCCAAAAGAAAGAAATAAACGATGAGAATACCGAGGCTTGTTCGGGTTCAAATTCATCAACTACAAATTGCTGGAGGGAACGATTTCCGGGCACCTTATTTTGCATATAACAGCAATACATCAAATATAGATACCAAGTTTTCAAATCGGCCTCCAAGCGATTAGCACGCCAACGCCAATATCGATACGTCAACCAGGGCAAAAGTAAAAGCAAGATCAATATCATGCCGATGAGCATGAGGAATAAACGCAAATAAAATTCTACTGAACTAAAATTAAAATTGGAAGGTGTGTCTGCTTCATTGCTTACGCTAGTAGGATGAAGGTAAAGGACATCCATCCCCATCGGTTGCAACCAAGTTTTGAACGCTTGCTGCCATTGTTTCGATTGATTCCGGTTGGCGTAAAGCGGATTATACGAAAGTAATGAAACAGTTTGTCCCGCCATCAAATCATCAAACGCTAATCGTTGTGTATCGAGTTGTATTTTGGCATTTGTTACATCGAATATAATAGTGGTATCGATGGTCGACATTGGAACAGTTCCCCACAACATCCGATTCACATGGACCTTGATTCTTTTTTTAGCCGCCTCAACAGATTCAATTTCCCCTGAAAAAACTACCGTAGCAGGCTCTGCTTCCAAAGGCGGAGTAGCATCGGGACGAGGGGCTTCCTGAGCATCCTCATTGCCAACGGTGGTATCAAAATCAATCCAACCATAATCCGGGAAATAGACTTGCACCCACGCATGCGATTGATCGGCATAATACCAATACCAACCTTCATGTTTGTCACTTCGATCGACCGTCATAAAACCGGTAACAACCCGAGCCGGCAAACCCATACTACGTAACAAAGCCACGGTAGCGGCCGCATAATAGGCACAATAGCCATTGCGTGATTCAAACAAAAAATGTAAAATTTTCGAGGCCCCGGGCAATCCCGGTATACCCGGATTATCACTGTATCGAAATAAGGAATTTCCGGAAGAATCGGTTTGTAAAAAATAATCGCGCACCGCAATTACTTTATCGATGGCCGTGGTTTTACCTGCTTGCAGCGAATCGGCCAAGGCCTTGATGGGATGATATTGCCCTTGATGTGGGAATGCAGAATAATATCGTAAAAAATCGGGAGGCAATTGGCTTAACGGTGGCGCTTCCCGTAAGGCGGCGAAACGCATTTCTTGCATAATTTGCAAGTAAGGGTCTTTCGCATTATAAATGAAATAAGCACTATTCAGGGCGGAAACTGAAGAATACGTTTTGTACGAAAAATTATATTCATTACGAAAAGCTTCATGCATGGGCAAAGGCTGAATACCATACCCCGAACTTGGGGCCAATACCGCCAGTTTCGATAAGCGCTTGATATAGATTTCGGTTTCAACCGGCATTTGATATTTTAAATTATCGTAGCATTCAAACAACCCCGAATCAATATAGGTATGAAACATGGGTATGGTATCTATAGCCGGTTCAAATTCATCGTTGAACGTCGACGTAAGATCACGCTCAAACGTTTCTGTGGTCGTATCGAATTTCGTAAAATGATAAGAAGTTAAATATAAAGGATGCTGTGTTTGCCCCTTATCGATTGAAAACTGAATACGGGCACAAAATAAAGGCACACTATCCTGTTTCGATTGCGGATTCGAATCGGCTAATTTTAAGGATTGTTTGTTTTTTAATCGCCCTTCTTTGTCTTGCTCTAAGGTTTCCGGAATAGATATTTGTACTTTTACCGCCTCATCGATTCGTTTTTTGATGTAGTCCTTTTGAACGAAAATAAACCCCATCAAATAAATAATATAAACCAATAAACCTAAAACCGCTCGCTGAAATAATCGACGACGGATATTCGGCCAATCGTAATCGGCACTGCGCCAAGTTTCGTAAGTCCAAACGAAATAAATAACCAAGGCAAACTGCGCAATGAATTCCGTCACCAAGGTATCGAATGATAGTATATCATACAAACGAACGCGTTGGATGATGGCATATAAAAAAACCGCTACATAACCATAAACCAATAAACGACTTCGTTGTAAAGCAGCACCAAATAAAAAAGCTACAAAGGCCACTAAAAGATATAATTGCCAAGTACCTTGTTGGTAAAAGGCATCAAACTCTACTCGAGTATTAAAGCGTTTGTACGAAAAAAAAACACTCCCAATGATATACAACATGAGCGTAGGAATCACGAGTCGCCATCGCTCACGATAAATAAAAAATGCCAAGCCCGATACCGCTACAAAAACAAGCCACACGCTAATCGTCTTCGGGGTTTGCCACATGAAATAGGATTGCGACAATAACAGTTGGATTAACATTAAAACCCAAGCCGGCAAACACAAGAACCACAAGCCACTCCAAAAGCGGTTCATGACATTGTTCGATATGTGATTAATATTAGGCCACATATAAATACGTTAAATGCGCTAATTTTTCTTGCATGCCTTTCCAATGGTCTAATAACAGTTTTCGTTTCTGCCATCCTAACCAAGTACGATGTATTCGATATTGCCTATAATTATTTGGACGAATGATTAATTGATATGTCCAAAAAGAATCCAAGGGGGCATTTAAGGCATGAAATACATCCACCAATACCCATTGCATGCGGAACGATTGCAAGGCATCCAAATACTGCATTTGCGACAAACTCGATGTAAAAACAATATTGGGTATTGAGTCTCCTTTTAATTCATGCAAGGCTATCGTTTCGTTGTAGTTTACTTTGGTAATTAATGTTCTTAATTGAGAATTGGTCACACCCGTATGCCAATCCCGGCCATTAAACGAAATATCAATGGGCCTTCCATTCGCCAAAAGTCCACAAACTACATTGTACACTTTTTGCTTGTACAACGCTTCAAGATAAGTCAACAAATCACCCTTTGAATTCATCAATGGTGAAAAATCGAAAATCACCAACACCTTGGTATTCTTATTATACTCTTTTTCCATATCCGGCTTTCGAACCATTAAGGTTCTGTGACGTGCAAATAGTTTCCAAACAATACGCCGAATATCATCGCCGGGTTCAAACGATTTTAGTTGGAATAAATCGTCGGCCCGTTTTTTTTGACTCAACATCGTTTTCACTTCATCTATATCACTATTCCCTCGTAATAATAATTGAGGCTTTTCTTCCCCTTCAATTGGCTTTTGTTCATATTGAAGTTGAATGGGCAAGTATAAACTGAACGAAAAAAAATGAAAGGTATCCACCAAATGAATCATGATGCCATCCACCTGTTCAACCCGAATGGCAGGAATGCTATGCTTCAACTGCCCTTGCATAGCAATGTGCCCCAAATGAAAACGATACGAAGGTGTAGGCGACATTATAATAACTTCCTCATCCCATTGCTGATTCCGTTTCAAACGAAGTTGTAATGCCCCTAAGAAAGGTTGAAAAACAGGTTCTACTATAAAATATTCACCATCATAGTGCAAGTGAATTTTCTTCCGTTGAAAAAAAAGCAAACACCAATACAAGCATAAAAAAAATAAAGCAATAAAAACAATAATAAACGAAGATGCTAATATCATCCATATAATCAAATGCAATTCAACCGGAATAAAAGCTTCTCCTTTGAATGCATTATCTGTTCCAACTACCCATAATACTAACATGGCTCCTAAAAACAAAGCCCATCGGAATGGCCAAAACAACAGTAAAAATCGAAGGCGCTTTACAATGGACATACTAGGATAATCTATTCGAAATTAAGGGCTATAACAACTAGCGAAGCACTTTAATATATATTTATGATTAGCGAATGCCACGCGCATTCAAGGCTTGTTGATAGAGTCGAGCATTTTTCAAATGAGCTTCATACGTAGCGGCAAAATTATGATGCCCACTAAAGTCTTCTTTCGCACAGAAAAACAAATAATTACTCGATTCATTTTTTAATACGGCTTCGATGCTTGAAGAACTCGGTGTGCAAATGGGCCCAGGAGGCAAACCAATAACACGGTAAGTATTATACGGCGATTCGAACGCTGTATGCACATTTAAAATTCGACGAAGCGAGAAATCACCCACCGCAAATTTTACGGTTGGGTCGGCATCTAATTTCATGCCTTTCCGTAAACGGTTTAAATACACACTGGCCACTGTAGCTTTTTCATCGTTCTGATTCGTTTCTTCTTCCACAATAGAAGCTACCGTGACAACTTCCGGAATACTCAAACCCATGGACTTAGCGGCTTGGCGGCGTTCTTCATTCCAAAATAATTCATACGCTTTTTGGAATTTTTCTGCCACTTGTTCAGGCGTAGCATTCCACCATATTTCATACGTGGCCGGAACAATCACCGATGGCATTTGAGCCGGTGTCAAATTCAACTTCCTTAAAAATAACGTATCGTAAAAGGCTGTCGCGAAGGCTAAACTATCGGCTTCTAAACCCAAATCTAATTTCTGAAAAAAAGAAGCCGAGGTTCTTAATTTATTAATCACCACACGCACCGGCGTTTGTTGTCCGCTTCGGAACATACGCACCAAGGCCCAATTACCCATGCCCGGTTTTATACCATAACGCCCCGCTTTAACATGCCCCCACAAGCCCATTTTACCGGCTAAAAACTGAAACGTGCCTGGCGATTTCAACACCTGACTATCCACCAAAATCGCGGAAAATTGAGAATCGGTGCATCCCGTTGGAATATAAACATAGCGTGTTTTTTGGGTAGTTGTGGTATTGTTCGAAAACAAAAACCAATAACCCATACCTAAAACAAGCATCAATATCAGTAAGGCAGTTTTATACAGTAGCGATTTCTTCATGGAGTAAAATTACTTTATTCGGTTTGTTTTGTTGGTCGAAGGTAGACAAACCAATAGACTAATCCCACTAAAAATACCCCACCGAATAAATTCCCCAATAAAACAAAAAACAAATTGTGCATCATGCCCATAAAGGAAATGGACGACATATACGTTGGCAGTACCGCTTCAATACCCGGTGTTAAGGCCGGAAAATGAATGAGACCATAAGCCAATGGGAAGATATACAAATTAGCAATCACATGCTCGAAGCCACACGCCACGAAGGCCGTCACAGGAAAAATAATGGTCCATAATTTTCCGCCCGCATCCAAGGCACTGTACGACATCCAAACGGCTAAACAAACTAACACATTACATAAGGTTCCTAAGAAAAAAGCCGACATGCTCGATAAAGCACATTTATTGGCCGCTTGTTGTAAAATGGTTTGCGCCACTTGCGCGTGATTCATATTGGCATATTGCGATAACAACACCAAGAGGGCTATAAACAACGCTCCAAGGCTATTTCCTAAGAACACCCAAACCCAATTGCGCAACAATTGACGAAATGTAATTTTCTTCGCAGCAAAAGCCATGACCAACAAATTATTGCCGGTAAATAATTCAGCGCCACTAAAAATCACCAACACCAAGCCGATACTAAATGCCAAGCCACCCAGTAAACGTGTAATGCCCCACAAGCCCTCATTGCCCGTGAGCACCACTTGCGAAAAGGCCGCGCCTAAGGCTATAAAAGCACCGGCCAATATCGACAAGACCAATAGTTGGCTCACCGGTAAGCCGGCTTTTCTAACCCCACTCGCTTCAGCCATCTCCGCCATTTCGGGAGGCATTAACATATCCGCTTCGTGCTTCATTCAACTAAAATACAATTTGTAAAGTAAGTTTGTTTCTAATTATGCAAAAAACTTGGACTTTACGGTTGCGTGGGAACTATCGCCAATTCGACAAACCCATCGTAATGGGCATTTTAAACGCCACGCCCGATTCATTTTACAATCAAGGTCGAGATAGTTCCTTCAATGCCTTGTTGGCCAACGCGCAACGCATGGTTCAGGATGGCGCAAGCATGCTCGATATCGGCGGCATGAGCACACGCCCCGGAGCCCTTGAAATTAGTGTGGAAGAAGAAATTAATCGCGTACTTCCCTTGGTGCAAGCCATTCGAAAAGAAATGCCGGATGTGCTCATTTCCATCGATACCTACCGCTCGGAAGTGGCCCAACAAACCCTCGCCCACGGAGCCGATATCATCAACGATATCAGCGCAGGCACCTTCGACCCTAAAATTTTAGATATCGTTGCATCGTATCATGCGCCATTGATTGCCATGCATTCGCCGGCGAAATCGGACACCATGCAAAACAATCCACAATACCAAAACGTGGTGACCGATGTACTGGCCTTCTTCGCGGAACGCATTCAAACCATAAGCGCCAAAGGCATACCCGATATTATCCTCGATTTAGGATTCGGCTTCGGAAAAACATTGGAACATAATTATACCTTATTGAATCACCTTGCCGATTTCGATTTATTTCAACGCCCTATGTTAGTAGGCATTTCTCGAAAATCGATGATTTATAAACCCCTACAAATACAAGCTGAACAAGCCTTGAACGGTACTACAGCCCTACACATGGTAGCCCTGCATCATGGCGCCAACATGCTTCGTGTTCACGATGTGCGCGAAGCCATTGAATGCATTCAATTACATGAATGCCTTCAACGGAATGCCTAATTGTTTAGCGCAACAAGGTCACATCGCCACTTAAGGTTACGCGACGCCCATCCAACAATTGAACTTCTGCGATATAGAAGTAAACCCCTGAATTTTGTTTCACACCTTTGTATGAACCATCCCAGAAATCGCCGGCATCTTGTGAATTGAAAATCATTTCACCCCAACGGTTCATCACTTTAATCCAAGCATGGGTTACACAACGTCCCTTCACCAAGAAGCGATCGTTCAAACCATCCCCATTCGGAGAAAATGCATTCGGAATAAAATAATCATTGCAATAAGGCTCAACATCAATCGTCACACAAGCCGTGTCTTTACAACCATGATCATCGTAACCTTCCACACAATACACCGTGCTTTGTAATGGATTGGCTAACGGATCGGGACAAGTACTGCAACTTAAACCAACCGGTGGAACCCAGTAATACAACACAGCACCGGTGCTTTGAATCGAAACGGTATCGCCCATGCGAATACTGGCGTATGTTGGACTCACAACGATGGTCGGATTGGGTTGAACATTAATCGTACCCGACGCACTGGCCGAACAATTCTTCGCATCGTTCACCACAACCGTATAAGTGCCTACCCCTAAATTGGTGGCTACAGCCCCTGTTTGGCCATTGCTCCAAGCATACGAATATGCCGGAGTACCGCTATTCACTTGGGTACTCAAAGTACCATTCTCAATATCGCAATCGGTAAGGGTTGATGTCAAACTCACTGTCGGATAAGGATATACCCCTACCACCACACTGGTAGAACTGCTACAAACCCCTTGCGTTAAGGTAACCGAATAAGTAGTAGTGCTAGCCGGAGTTATGGAAATGGAAGCACTTGAACTACCATTGCTCCAACTTATACCCGCTGCCGCTGGATTCACGGTCAAGGTTGTTGATTCGCCAACACACAATTCCAAATCGCCACTAATTACCGCTTGACCTAATACATCTACTTGCACAAACTTCGTAGCCGTATCGGCACAACCATTCTGTGAAACAATCAGGGTATACGTTGTACTATTCAATGGAGCAACCGTAATAGTTGTCCCGAACATATTATTGCTCCAAGCATAATTATAATTTCCTGCCGGTGTAGCCGAACCGGTTAACACCGTATTTTCTCCGGCGCATATCACCGAATCGCCGGTAATGGAAGCCGTTGGTGTTTGATTCACTACAATAGTTTGGTAGGCCGTATCGGCACCGCCATTATTACTTACCACTAAACGAAGGATGTAAGTGCCCGCCGTATTGAAACAAATAGTACCCGGATTTGGCGCCACCGATGTGGATGGCGTTCCACCGTTCAATGTCCATGTCCACGATGTTGGCGAACCGGTCGATTGATCGGTCAACGTTATACAAGTACCCGAACAAATGGTATCGTCGCTAATAATAAAAGCCGCTTCGGGAGGAGGTACCGGATTAGTTGAAATAGGTTGAACTACTTGCGGACAGGTAGCCAAATCGCTGGCCGACATTTGTCCAATAGGCGTTAAGGTAACCGCCCCACCAACAATAACCCCCGAATAAAAACTAGGGTTGGTATTGAAAACCGCAAACACACGATTGCCAATCATACCGAAACCACCACCGGCCGTTTGAATAGGATTCCCGTTAACCACAATCGTATCAATGGGTACCCCCGCAGGCGAATATTTAATGATATACCCCGGCGATACGCTCGTATATAGATGATAAAAATTATCTTGGTTATCGGTTACTAAATCATAAGGCCCGGAATTCGGGGCAACCGATGTCAACAAAGTTGCGGCACCCGTTCCCTGATAACGATAAATTTGACCTGTACCGCCATTCTTGTTGTAAATATTCGCAATGCCCCCACCCGGATTCACCGCGGTGGCCGCATGCCCCGTATTCACCCAATTCGTGCCATTATAATATTGAAAATTACCGGCACTATTGGTATAAAATGCCGGTGATGGCGTTCCCCCATTCAAATTATTACTGATGGTTAATCCGCCCATGCTAATTCCCGAAGCTAAATACAAATACGGATTCGTACCCGACAAGGGTAAGGCCGGATTATAAGCCATAATATTACTCCCCTGATGCACAAACAATAAGCTGGAATCAGCACCGGCGCAATTTGGTATTTGAGCCTGCGCTTCTGTAGCCCAAAAACTCAGACCAATAAAGCAAACAAAATGAAGCAAGAGCTTATGCATAGCTAGAAATTTAAAAACCGACTTTAAAGATACTTTTTTTTCGAGGAAAAGCAAATTTTCGAAGATTAATATCCACGAATTGGCCATGCCCCACTACAACAAGACCGAAAACAAAACAGCATGGTTGGAAAGAACTAACATAAAATGGGTATTTTACCAACTTCAACCAAGGGTTTGCCAATTCTGTTCTACATTTGCCCCTTATGTTGATTCAAGTCCTAAAATCTAAAATTCATCGCGTAACAGTCACCGAGGCCGACCTTAATTACATCGGTTCTATCACCATCGATGCCTCCCTCATGGAAGCTTCGGGCATATTAGAGCACGAAAAAGTACATATTGTCAACATCAACAATGGCGAACGCTTCGAAACCTATGTCATTCGCGGACGCCGTAACTCCGGTACCATTTGTTTAAATGGCCCTGCCGCCCGTAAAGTGCAAGTGGGCGATTGCGTTATTGTAATTGCTTACGCCTCTATGACGCCCGAAGAAGCCAAGAAACACGAACCCACCATCATCTTCCCCAACGAGAAAAATCGTTTGAAGTAAATTCCCGGCCATGCCTAAGAAAGCCATCAGTATACTTACCTACTTGCTCACCTTAGGCTTGGGCATTTTACTCATTATATGGTCCTTGCGTGGCTTAGAAGAAAAAGATGTCGATCACATCAAAACAGCCATATCGAAAGCCCGCTTCGAACTATTACTCCCCATTTTAATCATGGGCTTTATTAGCCATTGGAGCCGAGCCCTCCGCTGGCGCTACCTCATGGAGCCCTTGGGCATTCAACCCAAAAAAAGCAATACCTTTTTTGCCGTCATGATTGGCTACCTCGCCAATATGGCCTTCCCTCGACTCGGTGAAGTAATGAAATGTACCATCCTAGCCCGCTACGAAAAAGTCCCGGCCGATAAACTCATCGGTACCATCATCGCCGAACGCCTCTTCGATGTAATTTGCTTGCTCCTCATTTTCTTAATTACCTTCCTCGTTCAAATCGATTTTGCCCTCAAACTCCTCAACGATTTAAACAATAAACCCAAAGCCGAAGCAACATCGTCAACCCCTTGGGGACTCATCGCAGTCGGCGTAATCACCCTCCTCATTTTCATTTTCCGCCACCGCTTAGCCGCCCTCCCCCTTTGGCAAAAAATGCGCCAAGCCCTTAAAAACGTACTCAGCGGACTCCTCAGTTTCAGAACCATGAAACACAAAGGTGCCTTCCTCTTTCATACCTTCCTCATTTGGGCCATGTACCTCAGTATGATTGTACTCGGCTTCCAAAGTATTCGCGAAACCAGCGGACTCAGTTGGGACGCCGGTTTATCGGTCCTCTCCTTCGGTAGCGTGGGCATGATTGTTACCCCAGGCGGACTCGGTGCCTATACCGGCTTAGTTGAAAAAATTGTGGGTCTTTACGGTATAAGCAAAGCCATCAGCGTAGCCATCAGTTGGGTAATTTGGTTAGTGCCCACCGGCATCATTATCCTATTCGGCGCCGCCTCTTTCTTACTTCTCCCAATCTTCAACCGAAATAAAGATGACCAAACAGGAACGCATTGAACGCAAAATTCTAACCCTACACGAACTCCTTAAATTACGCCAACAATGGAAACTGTTCGGTAAAAAAACAGTCTTCACCAACGGCTGTTTCGATATTTTACATCGCGGACATACCACCTATTTATTACAAGCCGCCGAATTAGGAAACAAACTGATTGTAGCTGTGAATAGCGATGCTTCCGTGCAACATCTCAAAGGCGAAAATAGACCCATCTTCGACCAAGACGCACGTACACTTAACTTGGCAGCCCACACCTTCATTGATGCCGTTATTATTTTCAACGAAGACACCCCCCTTCAACTCATAGAACAACTTTTACCCGAAGTATTAGTGAAAGGTGGCGATTATACCCTCGATACCATCGTGGGTGCCGATGTAGTAAAACAACACGGTGGCGAAGTTTGCACTATTCCTTTAGTACCGAACGCATCTACTACACTGGCTCTCGAAAAAATTATGCGCTTATAAATTGTGCAATTCCAATTGTACGGGACAATGATCGGAATGTTTTACATCGGGTAAAATTCGTGCCGCCTGTACCTTATCGGCCAAGGCATTCGACACATTAATATAATCAATACGCCAACCCTTATTGTTGTTGCGCGCATTCGCCCTAAAACTCCACCAACTGTAATGATGCGGATCTAAATTTTTCATACGAAACGTATCGTGCATGCCCGCCTCAAAAAACGCATCCATCCACGCCCGTTCTTCCGGTAAAAAACCACTCGAATTTTTATTCCCAACCGGGTCGTGAATATCAATGGGCTTGTGACAAATATTATAATCGCCCGCTACCACCAAGGGTTTTTCCAACAACGCATTGGCTTGCATCCACGCTAAATAGTCGTTTAAAAATACCATCTTATAATCCTGCCGCTCATCGCCACTGCTCCCACTCGGAAAATACGTATTCACAATATGCACGCCCGCAATTTGCGCCTGAATCACTCGCCCTTCCGCATCAGCCTGCGCAATACCACAGCCTTTCACCACCGCAGCCGGCTTTATTTTCGAAAGCAAACCAACCCCGCTATATCCTTTCTTCTGCGCCGAAAACCAATGCGCCTCATACCCCAAAGCCGTAAATAAATCGGTCGGAATATCTTGCTCATTCGCCTTAATTTCCTGAAACAAATACACATCCGATTGATCTTCCTGAATCCAGTCGATTAACCCTTTTGTCAGTGCCGAACGAATTCCGTTCACGTTATACGATGTAATTTTCATAAACCAAATGTACCCCGCAACACAACAGCATTCAACTAAAAAAGCAGGTTTATTTTTTGGTCATCATCGTCCGATTCTTTCCCGGTCGAAGTTGCGACGCTCCGTTGTAACACCATCGCTTCCTTCATCGCCGCCAAACAAAAATACAAGCACAAAAAAAAGAGTCTGCCTTTCAGCAAACTCTTTCAATAAAAAACGTAATTCAATTATTTAACCGTCAAACGCTTCACACCTAAAATTTGACCTTTGGCATCGGCCATTTGAACCATGTAAATACCATCACTTACATGATCGAGCGCCACACGTACGGTATTGCCACTGTTGCGTAAATCTTGACTCATAATGCGCTTACCCACTACATTGGTAATGTAAACTTGCGCCACACGATTGTCTAATACCGTAAAATTCACATAAGCATTCGCCGGATTCGGGAACATATTCACCAACGGGTTATTATCGACATCCTTAATGGCATTCGGCCATGAAATAAAACGATACACCATTTGTCCGAAATTCGTGGTAACGGTTACGGTTGAAATACCATCAGCCCCGGTAGGCAAAGCCGACATATCAACATACACTTGTGCTGTTTCACCCGGATTCAACGTGAAGGTGTGCGGGGTTTGGTCGAAACTCCAACAAGAATTCTTATCGCAAATCCCTTTACCCGACCATCCTTGTAACAAAGACATCGACGAAATATTATACGTAATTGAAGCCGCTGCTCCCGTATTATTGGTAATCGAGTCTTTTAAAGAATGCGAAAAACCATCTTTAGGCATCCCATTATAGGTTACAGTATCATGATTAATAACCACTTGGGCATACGCACCGGCGCTTAAAAACAAACCGGCAATTAACGTCAATATTTTTTTCATAGTGTCCAATTTGAATGCAATATAATAAATTCCATAGAATAGATAAAATTTTAATGGATTCTTAACGAGTAATCTGATTTTTACTTATTTTCGTATCCAAAATAAAATCACATGAAAAAATTTTTATTATCGATGATTGCCATGGCCGGCTTTTTTTCCGCCAGCGCGCAATTAAACGATGGTTGTAAAGCCGAAAACTTTACATTCACGGCCTTAAACAACAACAGCCAAGTGTGCGATTTGTATGCATGGTTAGATTCCGGTTATGTTGTTATCCTCGATGTATCGGCCACATGGTGCGGCCCTTGCTGGAACTACAAAAACACCGGTGCCTTGGAATCTATCTACCAACAACACGGTCCAAGCGGTACCAATAAAGTACGTGTAGTATTTGTTGAAGGTGATGGTACAACAGCCGATGCCGCTATGTCGGGCGGTACAGGTTCTCAAGGAAACTGGTTAAGCGGTACAAACTACCCTATGTGTAACCCGGCTGCCGCTGCGGTTAACCCATTCAACGCCAACTACGAAATTGGTTATTTCCCTACCATTTATATGATTTGCCCTGATCGTTCAACCAAAGAAATTGGACAAATGACGGCCGCTCAAATCAATGCCCAGTTAGGAAATAATATCCCAACTTCAGTTCAATGTGCTGCTAAAATCAACGTAGATGCTACACCAACTGCCATCGATGGTAAATTAATTTCTTGCACAGGCGCTTACAGTTTCAACTTAACCTTGAAAAATCGTGGTTTCAACAACTTAACAGGTTGTACCATCAACGCTAAAAACGGCGCAACGGTTGTGGCTACTCAAAACTGGACAGGTAACTTGTCTACTTACCAATCGGCTAACACCGTAATGAGCGTTCCTAATGCTTCTGGCTACGATTCTTTAGTAATTGAAGTTTTAGCAACCGGCGATCAAATTCCGGCCAACAACACCTTCACCGTTTACATCGACAACTATACAAGCGGTAACGCTTCTGCTTTGCCTTACACCGAAAATATGGACGGTGGTATGTCAATGCCGGCTAAATTAGGTTTCGAAGATGTACCGGCTATGAGTATGTTCGGTTTCTACGATGGTATCACCAATGCGTCTCCTGTTTTGAAAGGAGCTAATGGTTCTGCTACTAAAGCCGTATTCGTAAACTTCTATAACCGTCCTTCAGGTACAACAAACACATTGGTATTAGGTAACTATAATACCAATACCGCTTCGCCTTACCTCTACCTCGATTTCAACTTGGCTTATGCTCAATACTCATCTGAAAACGATAAATTAGAAATCTTGACATCAACTGATTGTGGTGCTACTTGGACGCAACGTTGGACGAAATCTGGAAGCAACATGGCCACTTCTGCCTTTACTACTAGTCAATTCTTGCCTTCTACCGCTGCTCAGTGGGCTTACCACACCGTAGATGTATCGAACATCAAAAACAATCCGAATGCTTTAATTGCTGTTCGCGCTACGTCCGATTATGGTAACTATGCCTGGATCGACAATTTAAAATTAGCCGGTTCTAGCGTAGCCGCCGGTTTAGATAATGTAAACGAAGCTTCGTTGAACATCTATCCTAACCCTGCTACTAACGCCATCAACATCCGTGGTATTTATGGTAACGCCAACATCAGCTTAATCGATGTTATGGGTCGTTCTGTAATCAACCAATTCGTTGAAAACATCAACAACGAAACCAGCTTAAACGTAAGCAATATGGTTCCGGGTAATTACTTCATCAAAATCACACAAGCCGGTAACACCGTTACTAAGCCTGTTGTAATTGCCAAGTAATTTTTCGCAATACTTTTCAAAAACGCCATGCAAAACGCATGGCGTTTTTTTTATGTCAATCCCTAAGCCCTACTTACCTTTATTGCCTGAATTCGGCCCTATGGAAATTTTAAAAACATATAAACTGTATATCGACGGTAAATTCCCAAGAACTGAAAGTGGTCGCTATATGGTTTGGCAATCGCCTAAACAAAAATTCGTGGCCAACTACTGCCGTGCTTCCCGAAAAGACGTAAAGGCTGCCGTTACAGCGGCACAAAAAGCCTTCGGATCATGGTCGAATCGAGCAGGGTTTAACCGCGGACAAATTCTGTACCGCATGGCCGAAATGTTGGAAGGCCGTAAAGAACAATTTGCCGAAGAATTAGTATGGCAAGGCAGTACACCCGCCGCGGCCAAACGCGAAGTACGCGAAGCCATTGCTCGGTGTGTATACTATGCCGGCTGGTGCGACAAATACCAAGTGCTCAGCAATACCGTAAACCCGGTTAGTACACCCCATTTTAATTTTTCGGTATCCGAACCTATGGGGGCTGTTGGACTCATAGCGCCAAAACAAGCCGGATTATTGGGCTTATTAAGCACCTTACTTCCCATTATAGCAGGGGGGAATACTATTGTTGTACTCGCCGCCGAAGAAGCGCCATTAAGCGCCATTACCTTCGGCGAAATTTTAGCCACTTCCGATGTGCCCAATGGCGTGGTCAATATCCTCACCGGGCAACACGAAGAATTAATTCCCGTTATGGCTGCCCATTACGAATTGGCCGCTGTAGTATATACGCAAGACGATAAGGATACCTTGAAAAAAATTGAAACCTTGGGCGCTAAACAAATCAAACGGGTATTCCATTGGAACCACGATTGGTTCAAAGCCCCCAGTGCCAATCCGTACCTGATTTTAGATACGCAAGAAATTAAAACCACTTGGCACCCCATCCGTCGTGGGTTTCAAGGCGGTTCGGCGTATTAATTGTAAGGCTTACGCTTTATCGACTATAAAACCTTCCGTGAATATTTTTTTCAATTCACCGGCATCTTCGGGTTTCATTCTTCCGGCTAAAATTAAACGCAACTGACGACGACGCAAAGCCCCTTCATAACGACTAATTTCATCGGCCGTTTCAGGAATTAAATCGGGCACTTTACGCGGCTTACCATTCGGATCGAGTGCCACAAACGTCATATACGCTTCGTTGGCTAAATACCGGTATTGCGTAGGAATATCTTCGCCATGTACTTTCAAATAAACTTCCATCGAGGTATTGAAAGCTCGTGTTACCTTGGCTTCTACCGTAACCAAATTGCCTAATTTCACCGGATTGGTAAAGGAAATATTATCGGCCGAAGCAGTGACTACCGGACAATTACAATGCCGCATACAGGCCATGGCCGCCGCAATATCCATCCAATGCATTAATTGTCCCCCCATCAAATTCCCCAAGGTATTGGTATCATTAGGTAAAACAAGTTGCGACATCATACTGATGGAATCGGCGGGTTTCTTGGCATTCATGGTGTTCAAATTAAAGCACAAAACTAATCGATTCTTATCCATTTCCTCCCGAATGCCGTGTTAATGACTCTCCATACCGTATATTTAAATCATGAAACAATGGCTTGTACTCGCTTTATTACTCTCCACCTTCCACGCATTGCAGGCGCAAGAAAAAAGCTACCGCATTCTTTTCCCATTCAATGAATACCAAATACCCGATTCTTCCTTATGGCCACTGAATAAACGCATGCATGCCCCAAACCTGGAACGGGTTCTCATTGAAGGCCATTGCGACAGTATTGGCTCGGTAGCCTATAATTTGAATTTATCGAAACAACGTGCCAACGCCGTGAAACAATTTCTACTCAGCAATGGTATTCCGGAACGTAAAATAAAAACATGCATTGGTTGGGGTAAACAAAAACCCTTGGCCGATAATCAGGTAGAAAGCGGACGTCAACAAAATCGGCGCGTCGATATTACGTTCTATTACAATACCCAAGAACCTACTCCGTCTAAACCCTCTAAAACGCCCAAAAACGATACCTTAATTGCCATGGAGAAAGTATCGGTGGGCGATAAAATTCAACTCGATAATTTATACTTCCAACCCGGCCGACACCTCATCAAACCCGAATCGTACAATACCTTGATTCGTGTGTTAAAAACCATGTTACATTATAAAACCCTTCGCGTAGAAATTCAAGGCCATGTATGTTGTACCGCCCCCGACAGCGATGGCTTCGATTGGGATACAGAAACCGATAACTTATCGGAAAACAGAGCAAAAGCCGTAGCCGACTTTCTTATTGAAGGTGGCGTATCGCCGAAACGCTTGGTGGTGAAAGGTTTCGGAGGATCGCAAAAAATGGTGGAAGACGAAGAATTGGAAAGCAATAAAGCCTTAAACCGACGCGTGGTATTACGTATTCTGAATAAATAGTTATTCGTAGGTCATAATGCCTTGCTGATAACGAATTAAATAAAGGAACTTGTTTTCGTAAAAACGAATGGCGCCCTTTTCGCGGACCGGCATAATTTTATACGGCGTTATAAACGAATACGCATTATCGCTCAAATGCTCATTAAATGGCACCCCATGCCGTTCCAATAAACGTCCGAAATAATATAAACTTTCGAACCCTTTGAACACAACATCCGACGGGTAACCGCCCATGCGTTCCCGATATCCTTTTGTAATAAACTGACTGGCCGGGGTAATCCGATCGATCAAATAAGCACTGGTATAATACACCATTAAATTGCCAAACTCATCGGGTTTGCCCAAGGCTTTTACCGCTTCTGTGGTGGGCATACAAAATACTTTCAACCCAAAGCGGTCGGCATAAGGCACCAATTGTTTCAGCATTTTATACGTTACCGAGGCATCCAATACGCCCAATACCAAGGTGGTTTGATAATTGGTGTCTATCAAGCCCATCAACAATTTCATATCAATACTACTGTCATTCTTCAATTCCATCGATTGAAAACGCCCGGGCAACTTATTCAATGGGTCGTTTTTAAAATACCCTAGGGCATTCACTTCTGCCGAAGTTTTACGATGCAAAAACACCACATTATCTTCCGGCATGCGCATATTCACCACCCGATGTATCTTTTCAATATGCGTAGCTAAACGGGGTTGTAATACGGTAAAATACGGATTGAATTGCTGTCCCGCATCGGAAGGAGAAACCGCTGAAACGAAATTGATGAAATTCTTCTTGGCAAAATCGGCCAATAATTTCAAATCGTTTGCACTGGCATTTCCTATAATCAAATCCATTTCAAGCAAGGTATCGGAGGCAATTAAGTTCGATACAGGGCGCTGCGAAGAACGACTATCGAAAACGAAAATATCCATTTGAATTCCCTGACGACGCAAAGTATCGGCCGCAATTTCAATGCCTTGGTAAAAATCAAGCCCGGGCATCATAAACTTGGGTATTTGTCCCAAATTCTTTTCCCAATCCAACGAATCAAGGTACATCGGTGTTAAAACCGCCACCCGATAACGCTCTTTTTTTTCAGCCGGTGGATATTTGAAAAAAGCCATCTGCGATGGACGCTCCTCATTCACCACAACCCCACGCTGTGCCTGAGTAGAACTAACAGCAAGAAGCAACATTACAATGGAAAGAAAAAAACGCATGGTAGAAAATTTAAATTATTCCCATTCAATTGTGGCCGGCGGCTTCGAACTGATATCATATACCACCCGATTAATTCCTTTCACATTATTGATAATATCGTTCGAAATGGCCGCTAATACCGGGTATGGTATATGCGCCCAATCGGCTGTCATGCCATCTACACTGGTTACAGCACGTAAGGCCACGGTATATTCATACGTTCGTTCATCGCCCATTACACCCACACTTTGCACCGGCAACAAAATAGTACCGGCTTGCCAAATTACATGGTATAAATCGTTCTTAATTAAATGCTGAATATAAATGGCATCGGCTTCTTGTAACAGGGCTACTTTCTCCGGACTCACTTCGCCTAAAATACGAATTCCTAAACCGGGACCAGGGAAAGGATGACGGGCAATGAAACTTTCTTGCAAGCCTAATTCGCGACCAATTCGACGGACTTCATCTTTAAACAACATACGTAACGGTTCAACCAATTGCATATGCATTTTTTCAGGCAAACCACCTACGTTATGATGCGATTTAATGGTAGCCGAAGGGCCATTCACCGAAACACTTTCAATTACATCGGGGTAAATAGTGCCTTGCCCCAAGAAATGAATATCGGTTAATCGATTGGCTTCCTGTTGGAATACATCAATGAAAGCATTCCCAATAATCTTGCGCTTTTCTTCCGGATTACTAACACCTTTCAAACGAGTGTAAAACAATTCCGTGGCATCAACCCCGTGAATGTTTAAACCCAAGGCCTCGTAAGCTTTCATTACTTCGTTGAATTCATTTTTACGAAGCAATCCATTATCTACAAATACACAATATAAATTCTGACCTATGGCACGGTGAATCAAAGTAGCAGCAACAGTACTATCTACCCCACCACTCAAGGCCATAATTACTTTTCGATCACCCACTTGCTCTTGAATACGCGCCACGGTTTCGGCAATATAACCGGCCGAAGTCCATTCACTGTGGCAAGCACACATATTCACCACAAAATTGCGAATGATTTCTTTCCCGTTTTCAGAATGCGTTACCTCGGGGTGAAATTGTAAACCCACCAACGGATGCGGGGTATTGTTCACCGCAAAGGCAGCCACAGGAATTGAATCGGTTGTAGCAATTACTTCGGCATTTTCGGCCAACGTAATAATGGTATCGGCATGACTCATCCAAACCTGATTTCCTTGCGGAATACCGGCCAATAATGGATGCTCACGATGAATTTGGGCTAAATGAGCACGACCGTATTCACGCGAAGACGATTTACCAACTTGTCCACCATAAACTTTAGTAGTCAATTGAGCCCCATAGCAAATGCCCAATACCGGCACACGCGCATTGATGGCTTTGATATCCACCATCGGAGCACCTGGGTCATTCACCGAAGCCGGACTTCCCGATAAAATGACTCCTTTAAGAGAATCATCATAAACTATTTCGGTATGAAAAGGAACAATTTCACAATACACATTCATTTCACGAATATTACGCGCAATCAATTGCGTGTATTGGGAACCAAAATCTAAAATTAATATTTTCTCAATCATAGGAAAGAATTAAGCCTGAGCAGTAGGACCACCAAAATTCATGGGAATAGAAACCGGCTCAGCGTCTTTAATCAAACCATGCATTTGTTCGTATTTTTTAACATTCTCTTGAAGGGCCTTCATTAATCGTTTGGCATGTTGCGGGGTAAGCACAATGCGCGATTTCACACGAGCCTTGGGCGCATTCGGCATTACATTGATGAAATCAACTACAAATTCAGCATTTGAGTGGGTTATAATAGCTAAGTTCGAGTAAATTCCTTCCGCCATTTCTTCACTGAGCTCAATGTTCAGCTGGCCGGGTTGTTGTTCGTTCGATGACATATTGAAAATTTCGTTGCCGCAAAGATAGTCAAACCCAAGCAATGACTTCCGAAATACCACATAATCGCACCAAATCTGTTGATTGGGGTTTAGCTTACTTGTTTATATTTGCTCTTTATCCGATAAAAAATCAATTTTTGGTATGAATTACAATAAAATCAACAATCTCGTTGGCTGGGCCGTCGGTTTAATTGCCTGTGTGGTTTACTTGATGACCATGGAAGCCACTGTGAGCTTTTGGGATTGCGGTGAATTTACCGCCGGTGCCGCCAAGCTAGAAGTCGTTCACTCGCCCGGTGCCCCTTTGTTCCTCATGATTGGCCGCTTGTTCGTTATCCTCTTTGGGATGCAAAACGGGGCCATTGCCGTAAATACTTTATCGGCGCTTTCGAGCGGATTTACCATTTTATTCTTGTTTTGGACCATCACCCACTTTGC
>JBPCSZ010000046.1:0-31149 GCA_051006655.1 Chitinophagaceae bacterium | reverse complement strand
GGTGTCCAATTCACATTAAACTCTTGGTTCTGCGCCATTAGGCTACTCGCGAGTAGCACATAAAAAAAGATTTGCTTTATCATCATTGAATTTTAAAAATTAGAAACTAAAACCAATATTCCAACCCATCACCAATTGCAGTGTATTGTAACGGGTATTATTGGCATCCGGTGTATAATAGGTTTGAAATTCACCACGCGTAAAATTGGGGGCATTGCGTTGACAAATACCCAAGCCCGTATACATTTCCCACGAATACCCACCCGGACGATACACATTGATACCGGCTAAGAGATGGTAGGCCTGTTGTTTTACTATGGTAGTAACCGGCAAGGGTTCAGCGCTATTGGTACTATAGGAATTACTCATACTCAAATTATAGTTGTATTTTCTATAATCAAGTCCAACAAACCAACGCCCCGATACATCACCATAATCGGCTTCGCGTAAGCGAGAGAAATATTTGAAGGTTAATTCACCATATAAATTATGGATTCCTTGTTGCAATTTGGCATCTTCCATCATATAAGTGGGTAATGCTTTGGTGTTGTAGTAGTTCGTTAGTTCATCTTCATAAATAAAAAACGAGGTAGGGTCTATCGCAAAGCAATAACCCAAAGATCCTTTAATACCATAGTGTTTACCAATTATACGCTGATACCCTAAACTGCCAATGCCACGAACGGTATGAGTTAAATTTAAGAAGATGGTATTATTGAAATCGTGCGGTCCATCGTTCGACGATTTTTTATTGGTTTGTGTGTTCTGTGGCGTATACTGTTTGCCATCTAAACCGGGGGCTGAAAATTGGGCGAAAATGGGAGCGCTAATTAAGCAAAGCCCAATTAGTCCGATTAATTTTTTCATGTTTTTGTTTATTTAATTCGAATTAAAACCACGTATTTTTTTAAACGTTTGATTTTTTCTTCGAGGGAAAGCGTATTAATGCTTGAATTTGGATTGAGCTTAACTTCTTCCGCCAAGGATTGCGATAAGTTAATCAGCAAATTGTTTTTAATGCCATACGATACATTATCGGCCTTGGCAATTTTAGAATTAATAATGCCAATCAAATCGCCTTTTTCATTAAATATAGGTCCGCCACTATTACCGGGTTGCACCGGTATGGTGGTTTGAAAACTATTGATAGCTCCGTTATAACCCGTTTTGGCACTGATTTTTCCATCGGTGAATTTCGCTTCTTGGCTACCCATACCCGATAAGGCTAAGGGGAAACCTAAGGTGTACACCATCGAGCCTAATTCGAAGTTACCCATGCCAATACCGAATTCAATTTTATCGAATACAGGCTTGAATTGCTCGTCGTTAATTTTAAGAATACTCAAATCGTTATCTACATCGTTCAATAAAACTTGAGCCCGATAACTTTTATAGGTTTGCGTAGCGGTATCTAATACATCCACTACAATTTGTTTGGCGGTTTCTACTACATGGTAATTGCTCACCACCAAGCCGGAAGCATCAATGAAAAATCCGGTACCTGTTGCTTTAGTATCGGTTTGTCCACCCGATACTGAACGGCCGGCGCCAAGGGCCGATAAACTCAATTGCTTGAAGGTTATTTTGTCTACTTTGGCATTGAATTTCCCATTAATCATAAAGCCTAAATTGTTACCATACAAGGGCAGCTTCGAGGCTTTGTACACATAATTGCCATTGATGGTAAAAATGGCGTCTTCGCCGGAGGTAATTAATTTCAAGGTATTGGCTCCTTTGGCATTAATGGTATGCGAGTACATGCCTTGAATGCCATAGGTTTTTACGCCTTCAAATACAGTGCCTAAATACAAATGTTCTTGGTCTATGATAAAGAAGTTATAATTGTTCCAATCTTTGAAACCATAGATCAAACCGCCTTGGTCTTCTTTTTTATTTTTTTGAAACTCCATCGAAGCTTCTAATACAAATTCATCTTTATCGAATTTGAAATATTTATAACGACTGGTCCCTTCTTTGATTTTAGATTCCATGATTAGATGCCCTTGCTCGATGCGTACCGATTGCGTTTCATTTTGCAATAAATCCCAATCGTTGCTATTGTCGTTGAAATCTTCTTCAAAAATGGAATAACGTTGACCATCTTCCAAAAACTCCGTGTAAGTAGAATTTTCTAATTTTCCTTGCACATAATTCATGTCTTTCCAACGTTGCCCGCTTTCATAAAAATAAACACAAGGTCCATGTAATTGCCCTTCCTTATTAAAGGAAGTCTTTTGTTTTACCAAGCCATTTTTAAAATACCAAGTACAAGTATCGGCAAATTGGCTTCGTGTGAAATCGCTACTGTCTATTCGTTCAATGCGGCCACTAAAAAAAAGTTTGTTATTACTGTAATACCCTTTTGTATTCCCTTTTTGCCATTGTATGGAAAAGGAGGCTTGTTCTTGTGGACAAGCTTTTTGTAATACATTGTAATAATAAGTGGTTTGAGCTTTTGCAAAAAAAGATACTAAACCGAAAACGGTTAGCAAGATTAGATTTCGAATCAAAATTTGAGATATTATGGGTTAAGACGGGACCAAAGCCAACTATGTTTGAGCGGAATCAGCCATTCGTTCAATAATTTTTCTTTGGTGTCCACTAAATTATTAAACAATAAACTGTCGGTTTCTAAAAAGCCTTGTTGTAGGGCATACGAAACTTGTTGCATGGGCAAGGGTTCCGGCTTGTCCTCCTTTAAAAAGGTCAAGGTTAAGCGGTCGAAAAAATTGACACTGTACTGTCGCTCAAAACTTTTAATGATGCGCGTCATAGCATCGGTACTACAACCGCCAACGCCTGTTTCGGTTTCGTCGGCTATCACAATCACAAAGTAACGAAAGGCCAGGGTAGCCCATCCTTTCACGGCTTGTCCATGCGATTTCCATTGTACATAAAATTGGTACAACTGCTCGTTGATTTCTTTTTCTTCTTGTTCGTTGAACGGACGTGAGCTTTGAAAAACCCAAACCCGTGAACGGGCGTCCAGTTCTTGTGGTATGGCTAAAACGTGTTCGATATTCATTCGATCCTTCCTTTATTTAATGTCCATCCAAGGCATTCGCGCTTGAATGCCTTGTTCTTGTTGGCGAATTTTACGCAATTCGTCGTAAACCATGTAATCGGTGCCTAAGAATCGGCGAATGGCCGCCTCTTCGCGTTTCTTCCCACTCAAGGCACTTACAATTTGTTCTACTCTATCCATGGGTTTCGGATATTCCACCAATTGGTATTTCTTCAAACCGGCTTTGTTGGCGGCACTTTGAATGGCGCGTTCTTTACCGCCTAAAATATCTACCAAGCCAATCGATTTTCCTAAGGTGCCGCTGTAAACATGCCCTTGGGCTAAGGCTTCCACTTGTTCCATACTCATGCGGCGAGCAACGGCCACGCGCGATTTGAATAAATTATACGTAGTGTCTAAATACGATTGAATCCAAGTGCGTTCTGCATCGCTCATTTTACGCGTAACCGTTGGGAAGTCGGCATAAGGGCCGGTGCCCACCACATCGGTAGTAACACCTAATTTGTTTTTGAGCATCGTGCCAATATTGAACATCACACCCACCACGCCAATAGAACCGGTTAAGGTATTTGGGTCGGCCACAATGCTATCGCCGGCACACGATAAATAATAACCACCACTAGCGGCATAGTTCCCCATGCTTACAATAATGGGTTTCTTCTTTTTCAATTGCATTAATTCGCGGTACATTACTTCACTCGCTAAGGCACTGCCACCCGGCGAATTCACGCGTAAAACCACGGCTTTGATCTTATCGTCTTCGGCAATTTTGCGCACCGATTTAGCAAAGGTTTTCGAATAAATATCATCTTGACCTTCCCCGTCGTAAATAGTGCCTTCGGCATACAAAACCGCAATTTTATCACCCTCTGTTTTTCCGAAGGTGACGCGCTCGGCATACTCTTCCGGCGTAACGAAACGTAATTTGTCGTCGCCGTCAATGCCGCTTTTCTTTTTCAAAATGCTTTCTACTGAATCGGCGTAGGCAATACCATCAATTAATTTCGATTGCATGGCATCTTTCGGGAATTTCACCATGCCCTCGCGCGACCAACGGGCTAGGGTAGCGGTATCTTGTTGTGTTTTCCCCGCTAGGGCCATTAAAAATTGCCCATACATATCGTTCAATAAGGTTTGTAATTGATAACGATTCGGGTCGCTGTATTTTTCTAATTTATAAGGTTCGTAAGCCCCTTTGTATTGCCCACAATGAAAGGCTTCGATGCCCACTTCCAATTTGTCGAGGGCCCCTTTGTAAAACATACCTGTAATACTCAAGCCGTTAAATTCAAGTCCCCCGGCCGGATTCACATAATGTTCTTTTCCAACGGAACTTATATACAAGGATTTTTGATCGCATATTTCGCCGTAGGCCACAATGAATTTGCCCGATTGATTAAAATCGACCAAGGCATTCCGAATTTCTTGCAAGGAAGCCCAACCCATTGGACAAACACCTGTACGGATATAAATTCCTTTAATATTGGCATTGGTTTTTGCATCATGAATGCTGTTTAAAACATCATTCAACCCGAGGGTACTGCTCATATCGCCGGTCAAGGTATTGAATGAATTGAAGGGTTCTTCCTTGGTTTGTTCGGCTAAACTTTGACTTAAGTCTAAGGTTAAAATAGACTTCTCCTCAATCCCATCGGGTTTAGAGCCTGATGCCGATGAAATGGCTGCGCCAATAAAAAACACAAAAATGATGACGGTAAATAATGCCAAGGCAATTAAGCCGGCAAATACCATTTTAAAAAATTGCTTCATACCCTATTGAATAAATTGTAATGGAAGTTTACTCCAAATGATGTTTACTTTGCAAAACTACGTTAATTCGGGAAGCAAGGCGTTTATGAATGGCATCTATTTAATCACGGGGAGTAATCAGGGAGAACGATTGGTAACATTGAATTCGGCGAAAGACCAATTGGAAAAACACGTGGGCGTTTTGAAAAAAGCCTCGGCCATTTATGAAACCGCGCCTTGGGGTAAAACCGATCAGGCCCCGTTTTTAAATCAAGTTCTTTTTATAGAAACCGAATTGGAAGCGCCACAAGTATTAGAGGCCTGTTTATCGATTGAGCGCCAACATGGTCGAATTCGTAAAAAACAATGGGAAGCCCGCACCCTCGATATTGATATTCTCTTTTTTGGGAATGAAGTCATTATTGAAGAAGGACTCATTGTACCGCATCCGCACTTGCATGAACGCCGTTTTGTATTGGCTCCCTTAATGGAATTGGCCCCCGAATTGGTGCATCCTGTTCTGAATTTATCAGTTACACAATTGTTGAATTTATGCGAAGACCATTTGCCGGTGAGCATTTATTCGGAATAGCTACCTTCAAGCCTCATTTCTTCCTTAATTTCGTGGTATGATACACGCTGTGGTGGTGGCAGGCGGAAAAGGCCTTCGCATGGGCACCAATACCCCCAAACAATTTTTGAGTATTCATGGCGAAATCGTCTTGGTTCATACCCTGCGTCAGTTTTACGAGGCCTTCCCCGAATTGCATTTGTGTGTGGTGCTTCCGGCCGAAGCGATAGAAGAAACTAGGGAGCAATTGGCGGTTTTAGGTAAATCGGCCGATCAACTGCAGTTGGTCCAAGGGGGTGAAACACGCTTCGATTCCGTAAAAAATGGCTTGAATGCCTTGCGTGGCGAGGGGTGGGTATTGGTTCACGATGGCGTTCGGCCATTAGCCAATGCCCAGTTTTTACAATATTGTTTGCAACAAGCCCAAGCTCATGGCTCGGCTATTCCCGTGGTGCCGGTTAAAGACAGTATTCGTTGGGTGGATGCCGATGGGAGTCGCGTTTTAGACCGCTCGAAGGTAATGGCCGTTCAAACCCCGCAGGTTTTTCCGCTCCAAACCCTGCAACAAGCCTTTGATACGCCATTTCAGGCCAATTTTACCGATGAAGCTACGGTTTATGAGTCCTTTGGACAAAAAGTACACCTTGTGGAGGGGCTTCACGAGAATATTAAAATCACCACCCCCGAAGATTTGTTCTTAGCCGAATTTTGGCTTAAAAACAGGGGATAATTTAGATTATTTTTTAAGCTTTTTAAGCACGTTTCACACTTATATTTGCACATCTCGAATGAATCGTTAAACGAACTCTTATGTTGCTCACCCTTTTGATGTCGATGCTGGTCGGAAAAATCATCCTGATAGCGGTAATTCTTGGTGGATCCTTGGGGATTGCCATGTACAGTACTTGGGCCGAACGAAAAGTGGCTGCGGTGATGCAAGATCGTCGCGGACCCAACCGGGCCGGGCCTTTTGGACTCTTTCAGCCTATGGCCGATGGGGTGAAATTGTTCATGAAAGAGGAAATTATTCCGAATTTCTCCAATAAATTTTTATTTATTCTTGGCCCATCCTTAGCCATGTTGGTGGCTTGTATGACCAGTGCCGTAATTCCTTGGGGCCCCGATTTGCAGTTCGCCGATGGCTCAACCTTCAGTTTGCAAGTAGCCGATGTGAATATCGGTATGTTGTACATTTTTGGGGTGGTGAGTTTAGGCGTTTATGGTATCATGCTCGGGGCTTGGGCCAGTAACAACAAATATTCCTTGCTCAGTAGTATTCGTGCCGCTTCGCAAGCCATTTCCTACGAATTGGCCTTGGGTATTAGCATGATTGCCTTGGTCATGCTTTCCGGCAGTTTAAGCTTGCGCACCATTGTGGAACAACAACATGGCTTTTGGAGCGATGGTTGGTTCACTTGGAATTTCTTCAAACAACCTTTAGGCTTCCTCATTTTCTTGGTTTGTTCTTTTGCTGAACTCAATCGCGCCCCCTTCGATATGGCCGAATGTGAAAGCGAATTGATTGGTGGTTACCACACCGAATTCAGTTCCATGAAATTAGGCTTCTACCTCTTCTCGGAGTATATCAATATGTTCGTGACCTCAGTGATTTTATCGACCTTGTATTTTGGTGGGTATAATTTCCCGGGTATGGACTGGGTGGCTACTATGGTACCTCCCGTGGTTTTCTCCTTCATTGGGGTAGGCGTATTATTAGCCAAAGCCATTGGGTTTATTTTATTCTTCATGTTTATTCGTTGGACGATTCCTCGTTTCCGTTACGATTTGTTGATGAATTTGGGTTGGAAAAATTTAATTCCACTCGCTTTGTTCAATATGTTGCTTACCGGAGCCGTGATTTTATACTTAAATAAATAATTCATTCACTTTTATTTGAATCCATGCCTATGACACCCCTTACTTCTCGCGCTAAATCTGTCGATCGTCATCCAATGACCTTCATGGAAAGTCTCTATATTCCTTCCATTGTGAAGGGGTTGAAAATTACCTTGGGACATATCTTCAAAAAGAAGGCCACCATCAATTATCCCGAAGTGCAACGCCCGTTTAGTAGCACCTTCCGTGGTTTGCATATTTTGAATCGCGACGAAGAAGGCCGTGAACGTTGTACCGCTTGCGGTTTGTGTGCTTTATCGTGCCCTGCGGAAGCCATTACCATGGAAGCCGCCGAACGTCAAGCCGGTGAGGAAAACTTATACCGTGAAGAGAAATACGCTGCCAAATATGAAATCAATATGTTGCGTTGTATTTTCTGCGGACTCTGCGAAGAGGCTTGTCCAAAAGACGCCATTTATTTAACACAAACCTTTGCGCCGGCCAATTACCAACGCCAAGGATTTATTTATAAAAAAGAGGATTTGTTAATCCCTAACCCAACCCAATCTAACGCCTAAGTTATGGAAATACAACAACTCGTTTTTTGGATATTAAGTGCACTCACCTTGTTGTTTGCCGTTGGCGTTATTGTAAGTCGTAACCCCATTAGCAGTATCCTGTTTCTCATCTTAACGTTCTTCTCTATTTCGGGACATTACGTGATGATGAATGCGCAATTTTTGGCCATCGTGAACATCATTGTATACGCCGGAGCCATCATGGTTTTATTCCTTTTCGTGGTGATGCTCATGAACTTAAACAGCGATACCGAACCGCAAAAGAATCTCTTGGTTCAATTCGCCGGCGTACTATCGGGCGGTGTTTTATTATTGGTTTTAGTAGCCACCATTAAAACCACGGTTTCCGGATTAGAAACGGCACAAGTGGATTTGAAAAACATGTCTGAAATAGGCCTAATCAAAAATTTGGGTAAAACCTTGTTCACCGATTACGTATATCCTTTCGAAATCGCATCGGTATTGTTCTTAAGTGCCATGGTTGGTGCCGTAGTATTGAGTAAAAAGGACAGCGATTTGTTGACCAGCAACGACGCCAACTAATACCCCAAAGCCCGTAAGGCTTGTTCCAAGTCGGGTTCTTCTTCCCGTACATACGTCTTGTTTAATGGAATGCCATTGAGGCCGGCCCAACTTTGATAATAAGCCGCACTCACAGGGTTCTTCAAGTCCTTGATAATTTGATAGCAAGGCGTTTTCAATTGTCGGTTAATTAGTTTTACCAATAGTCGACCTTGGGTAATATTCAATTGCTTTAATTGGTCTTCAAAATTCGTTTTAATTAATTTTTCTTGACTCCGAATATAGGTTCGACGTTCGCGTGCCGAAAGTCCTTCCGTTCGTTGGTTTAATTCATGAAATAAACGAATGGCTTCATTGGCATAAGGAATCACGGTACTCACATAATACTTCAACTGGTTGTAGCGGTATAAATCGGTATCGTTTTTGAATTGCCGTTTATCGCTAATAACAATATCGCGAAGGGTAGTGGCCGTAAAAATGGGCGCAGTTTCTGTTTGGGCATTGGCCTTGAATTCAGTAAACACGGCACAAACCAAACCAATCACAAAGGCGAATCGTTTCATGCCGTAAAAGTAGGGGCTGTTTTGTTTCGGTTTTGTTAGTGCGCCTCATAGGCTGTTGAACTTTTGTTAAGTTTATTTCGCGTTGAATTAAACAATAACCAAATCTATTTGTCCAAACTTGCATTTGCCCCTCATTCAACTTATCTTTCATCCATGAAAACGCTTGTTTTTAGTTTATTGGCATTGCTAAGTGTCGCATCAGCACATGCTCAAGCCATACCCGATTGGAGTACTTCCGTAGCCGGCATATTATATCAAAATTGCACCCCTTGTCATCATGGGGGCGGGTCGGGACATGGCAATTTCGTAGATTACGATTCGGCCAAAGCCTTTGCCGGCTCCATTGGGTTTTATTCATCCGTAGGGTATATGCCCCCTTGGCCCCCCGATACCTCGCGTCGTTTTGCGCATGAACGCCGTTTAACACAGGCCGAAATCAATACCTTACAAAGTTGGATGCTCAACGGCACGCCAAAAGGCGATACCACCTTAGCCCCACCTAAACCGGTTTACAATGCCAATTCGCAATTGAATATTCCACCCGATGCCGTTTTCGCCATGCCGAATTTTACCATTCCCTCCGGTGGAAGCAACGATGTGTATTGGAATATTGTGATTCCAACCAATAACCTCCAAAATCAGTTCATTCGTGGGTTCGAATTTTTGCCGGGCAATGCCGGTGCCGTTCATCATGCCTTGGTTTTTGTCGATACCGGGAATACTGTTTTAAACAACGATGCCGCTTATCCAGGCATTGGTTATCCCGGCTTTGGTGGCGTAGGGTCGAATACCGCCAATTTATTGGGCGCATACGTGCCCGGTTCTTCGCCGTTTTTATTGCCCAATGGCTTTGGCTATCGCTTCCCCGCCAACAGTTATATTATTTTTAATATGCATTATCCGGCTTCTGCGGTTGGACAAATGGATAGTTCCAAAATCAATGTTTATTATACCAATGGCACCGTGCGCGAAGTATTTATTAAACCTGTACTCAATCATGTATCAACCCTACTCAATGGACCATTATCAATACCTGCCAATCAAACCCGCCAATTTACAGCCCGTTATACCTTGCCCAATATCAACATTTCGGTATTTGGCGTAGCCCCACACATGCATCTCATAGGGCGTTCCATTCGCTCCTATGCCATTGCGCCGGGTACTCCCGATACCTTGCCCCTCATTCGCATCCCCGAATGGAATTTTAAATGGCAGGGCGCTTACTATTTTCAAAAAGTGCAGAAAGTATTGGGCAATACCAAACTCTATGCCGAAGCCTTTTACGACAATACCATCAGCAATCCATTAAACCCCAATAATCCGCCCCAAACCGTCAACGCCGGCGAAAACACCAACGACGAAATGATGTTGGTTTACTTCATTTACAGCCCCTACGTGAACGGCGATGAAAATATTATTTTAGACAGTACCCTGCTTAGCACCGGCCTCCTTTCGCCCGAGCGCAATCCTTATGGCTTAACGGTTTACCCCAATCCGGTCAAAGATCGGGTGTTTTGCTCTTGGACCAACCACACACCCGGAGCGCGTGTTCAGTGGAGTTTGCATAATGCCCTCGGACAAACCCTGGAAGCGGGTAGTTTTCTAGTAACCACCGTTCAAGGCCAACAAACCATTCCAATACAAACATGGCCCCGCGGTATTTATACCCTAAAATTACAGTCCAATAAAAACCCTTGGTCCACCCTAATTCAAAAAGAATAAGCCCTTTTTCAGGCTATTTTATTATTTTTTTAACTTGCCCTCCACTATTTTAAAACTTTTTTGTAAGTTTACCTTGTTTAACGAACGAGTTGCTATGAGTAAAAGACTAATTGTATTGTTGTTTATGTTTTCCGCCTTCGCGGTGAACGCACAACGACACCATGAAATGGGCATTTTTGCCGGTACATCGAGCTATTACGGCGATTTACAACAGAAAGTATTCCCGAACCAAGGTTACCGCGCCTCCGGTGGTTTATTGTATAAGTACTTTATTCATCCTAATATCGGTTTCCGTTTTGGGGCTACCTATGCCAGTTTGTACGGCGCCGATTCCTTGTCGGAATCCAAAGCCATCAAAAACCGCAATTTGAACTTCCAAACCAATTTGTTCGAAGTGCATAGCGCCATCGAAGTAAATTTATTGCCGGTCGATTTCGATGAATTCAAATTCTCACCTTATGTATTTGCCGGTTTAGCCTTGTTCTATTACAATCCTTACACCTTAGGGCAAGATGCTGAAAAAATTTATTTACGTCCATTAAGCACCGAGGGACAAGGCTTACGCCAATATCCAGGTCGCAAAGTGTATAGCTTGGTGAATGCCGGTATTCCTTTAGGTGGTGGTATCAAAACCCTTATTGGAAAAAAAGTATTGTTGAGTGGCGAAATCGGTTTCCGTTATACCGCTACCGATTACCTCGACGATGTGAGCAGTACCTATGTAAACATGGATACCCTCTTCCGTTACAAAGGAAAACAAAGTGTTGATTTATCATTCCGTTCCGATGAATTACCCAATTGGGATGGCAACTACCCCAACGATAAATTCGTACGTGGCGACAATATGAAAAAAGATTGGTATTGGTTCGCCGGTATCAATGTAGCCATCTACTTCGATGCCTTCGGAAACAGTTTTCCTTACAAGAAAACCCGTTGCCCACGCAAGTTTTTCTAAACGGCAACAACAAAAAAATACAGCATCCCGGCCTTCGTGTCGGGATTCTTTTTTTGGGGCTGTCGGCTTTTGAATCCCTTCGCTTCCGCATGCGCTCTCGCTTCGGCCTCAGCTACTATCCGTCCCTTTCGGGCTCCGCTACGCTACGGTACTCCGCTTCGCTTCGCACCAGGCCCTGCAGGCACGGCAGCCCTTGAGCCCATGAACATCTATCATCATTCAACAGCCTCGTTGAAAAATTATAAAAACATAAACAGCGAACAGATAATAATTTCATTAGCTCTTCGGGATTCCGTACGAACGGAACAAGTCGTTCGTCGAAGACGGAATCCCGAAGTTTAAATAAAACTTGTTCTGTGAACTTATTTTTATTTATGGTTCGAGATGCGGCAAGCCTAAAACAGCGAACAGATACAGCGAACAGATGACAGTAAAGTGAAGACGTTTCGGCGCACAACCAACTCCATCATCTTATCATCCTTCCTTCCTATGCATCCTAATTCAGACCAATAATCATGAGCATCCTAGTTCAGACTAAAAAGACGTTGCGGAATACCACCAGCACGATCCTATCATCATTAAATCATGAGCATCCTAGTTCAGACAACCAACGTTGCCGAAAGCCCCCCAATATCTTATCATCCTTCCTTCCTATGCATCCTAATTCAGACCAATAATCATGAGAATCCTAGTTCAGACCATTTTCATTTTAAAAAAATAAAAAACAAGGTCTTATTCTGAACGTACCTTTATAAATTGCCATATTGCATAGCCTTACAAGCGGACTGCCTTGTAAGCTCAAAAACGAAACGATACTAAATTATACCAATTATATGAAGGCCACCGGCATCGAGTTTTTTAACGATTTAATGCTTATCCATCAACAATCAGGTGCTGTTGCCAATAAATATCCCAAAATGCGGGGACTCCTTGAACGGGTTTGTAAAGACAAATCAAGAGGGGAGCCCATTCAATTCTCTAACCTGTTTTCGCGCTTAAATTATGTGTGCGAAAAGTATCAATTAGATAGACAAACCACCTATCAAATTAATTCATTCCGAATTATGGCGAATCGGGTATTGCACGATAATGCCCAACCCACAGACAATGACTATCTACAAAACTTAAAGGCTTTGTGCTTGCTTATACGGCACTTTTATGCCGTCGATATTCCAGAAGTGCTTGCCTCCATTCTTCCAGAGTATAATGAGGTAAAGCCACAACGGAGAATAAAAAACAATTACCCGCGCATTCGGGTTGAGGTGTCGTCTTGGAATGATCAATTCATTTTCGCCTTCGATGAAGAAAATTCTAGCGAAGAGCCCATTAAAATAAAACATCATGTTCATTCTATCAACGACGCTTTCGATGCGAGTATCGATGAATTATGGAAAGGTTGTCAGCTTAACCTCATTGATGTTGAAGTCGATGAGGACGGGGTGTATATCCCGGAAATTATTATCGTAGAGCCCGACTATCTCATCGATATCAGTGCCTTGGCGGAATGTATGAAAGACTATGGCCGAAACCCCTTGAATTATTTTCAAGGGAAGTTTGAAGCCATTGCCAATTCAAAATATTTTTTATTAGGAAATATGGCCAACTTGTTTTTAGATGAGTTGATTAACGAAAAAGCAGAGGCCCCGGTGGTTTATAAAGAGGTCGTCAAAAAAGGGTTTAAAATGTCGCCCTTTGAATACGCCACTTGTCCTGATATTACCCCCGAGTTTTTTCAAAATACCCAACTGCATTTTGAGAACATTAAACGGGTTATTCAAACCGTTTTTCCCGAGCAACAAATTAGTCGAGAAAATGCCATTCTAGAACCCAGTTTTATTTGCGAAACATTAGGGGTACAAGGTCGCCTTGATTTTCTTCAATTAGAAAATAATACCGGACGTCAATTTGTAATAGAACTTAAATCGGGGAAGGCGCCTTTCCCCGAAACCAATTATGAACTGATTGGATTGAATAATAGAAGCCAAGCCTTTATTTATCAAATAGTTGTCCAAAAAGTATTAGGAGTTCAATATAGGAACTTGAAGACCTATATTTTGTATTCAAAATATACAGCCCCCGGGGCGAACCTGCGTTGGTCTCAGCCTTCGATGGCCGCCATTAAAGAAATCCTGAACATTCGTAATTTAATAGTAGCCAACGAAAAACGTATTGCCGTCGATACTTCCAATGAGGCCTCCACGCAATTGATTCGTAGCATTACGCCTGAAGGGTTAGTAACATCCAAGCCACTGACAGATAAATTTATTCAGGATTGGATTGTTCCAAGAATCAACCAATTTCAAGAGGCCTTTAACCAGGCTAGTCCACTCGCCCTCGAATACTTTCATAGCTTTTATACCTTCGTGTCGAAGGAGCATTATATTTCGAAGGCCGGCGATACCGACTATGATAGCAATAAGGGCATCTCCTCGCTGTGGCTTTCATCCCTAGAAGAGAAATTGGAGTCGGGTGAAATTCTAACCGACTTAACGATTATCGAAAATCGGACACCCACCGATTCGCCTATCATTCAATTGCGTATTCCTGAGTATGAGCATAATTTTTTGCCTAATTTTAGACAAGGTGATATTGTTATTCTATACGAACGAAACAATAAAGAAGATAATGTAACCAATAAGCAAGTGTTTAAAGGTTCCATCGAATTATTGAGTCCAACCGAAATTACCATCCGCATTCGCTATAAGCAACGGAATCAATCGGTGTTGCCCCAACATAGTAAGTATGCCATTGAACACGATTTTTTAGATTCCTCCTACAATGCCATGTGTCGTGGTTTGTATGCATTTTTAAAGGCAAATAACGACCGTCAACAATTATTCCTCAACCAAAGGCCGCCTGAACAAGACGAAGATGTCGCCTTGCTGAACGGGTTTGAATCGGCCGAAATCCAAGAGATTGTCCTCAAGGCGAAAAAAGCCAAGGATTATTTTTTATTGATTGGTCCACCGGGCACCGGTAAAACCTCCTTAGCCTTAAAGTCGATGGTGGAAGAGTTTTACGACGATGAACACCAAAATATATTACTCTTGTCGTACACCAATCGCGCCGTAGATGAAATATGCGATGCCTTAGATCAGGTAAAAGGGACTCCGCCCTATATCCGTATTGGCTCCGAACTTTCCTGTGAACCTAAACATCGCAGCAAATTATTGGAAAAAATTATTGCGCCTTGCGAAACACGCGATACCGTTAAAGCTGTCATTCAACAACATCGAATTTTTGTTGGCACCGTAGCGTCTTTATCGAACAAAACGGAACTGTTTAAACTCAAGCATTTTCAAGTGGCCATCATCGATGAAGCCTCGCAAATATTGGAACCCAGCATCATTGGTTTATTGTGTGCCCAAGATGCAAATGGAGCCAATGCCATCGATAAATTCATTTTAATTGGCGATCATAAACAATTGCCGGCGGTTGTTTTGCAACACGAATCCTCGTCGAAAACAAACAGTGAAGCATTGATGTCAATCGGAATTAGTGACAGACGTAATTCCCTGTTTGAGCGATTGTATGGTTTGCATAAAAACAATAAACAATCGCCTGTTTGGGGTATGTTGCATAAGCAAGGCCGTATGCACCCCGATATTGCCTTGTTCCCGAATTATTCGTTTTATAATAATCAACTGCAAGCCGTTCCTACACCGCACCAAACCAATCAATTGAATTATACGGTATGGGATAAAGAAAATCCAATCCATCAATTCATTGCAACCAAACGTTTAGGATTTATTCCTTCGGAAGCGCATAACGACGATAAAACCAATAAAACCAATACTTACGAGGCCCAAATTGTACAAACCTTGGTGAAGCATATTTATGATTTGTACCAAGTGAACGGGATGCCTTTTTCGCCGGGAGAAACCCTTGGTGTCATTACCCCATATCGGAGCCAAATTGCCTTGATTAAAAAAGCCATTCATGCGCTTGATATTCCTGCCTTGAATGCCATTTCGGTAGATACCGTTGAACGCTTTCAAGGTTCGCAACGCGATATTATTATTTATTCCTTCAGTATCAACCAGTATTATCAGTTAGATAATTTAGTGAATTATATTGAAGATGAAGGCCAACTCGTCGATCGTAAACTGAATGTGGCAATTACCAGGGCGCGTAAACAATTGTTTGTAACAGGGAATCCGGCTATTCTCTCAAATAATTTGACGTATTACCGTTTCATTGAATTCATTCGTTCTAAGTTTGGTTTTATATATGAACATCCTGAGCAATTCCTGCAAGGAAAATTTCAGGTAATTGAACCCGATACCGATATTGAACTTGGGCAATCGGTTTATGAGCCGGACGAATCGTTTGTGCAAGTGTTTGATGACTTGGTGATTTCGCCCATAAAAGCAGATGCACGTACGCAGTATCCTCATCGCTTATATGGCTACACCAACGATTATATTCGGAATAATGTGATTGAATTTGGTAGGGCGAATTTCGACCAAGCTAGCATTGAACATAGTTCCTCAGAGAAAGTTAATTTGTATTGCTTCTATAATATGCGGAAGCATTACTTTACCTCGATGGCAATATTTAAAAGTCATTCCGATTATTTCAATGCCTTATTCAATAACAGTCATCATCGCATTACCTTCATTGATATTGGTTGTGGACCATTAACATCAGGCTTGGCATTTCAACAAAGTTTTAATTCACAGTCCCATTTCCGTTTTGAATATATAGGCATCGATACCTCGGTGGCTATGTTGCAAAAAGCCCAAGCATTTGCTAAGTCCGGATTTTTTAGTCGCGATACTCGTTTTCAATGGGCACATTCCATAAGCGAAATTGACGAAGCATTTTGGTCCAGTATTTTCGATTTATCGAATACTGTAATTTTGAATTTCTCCTATTTATTCGGGAATATTGCTAAAAGTGAGGTTGAACAATTGGCGATGCGTATCAATGGTTTAATGGCGCAATTTCCGTTGAACAAATATGTGCTGGTGTTTCAAAATTCATCCATTGAAAAACGGAATAGAAGTTATACTATTTTTAAACAATTGGTGCCGCGTTTGCAAAGCATACATCATGGACCTAAAATTGAAACTGTTATTTATCGAAATGCTATTTTGAGTAATTTCGATAAATCGGAAGATGTTTATTACGAACTTTTAAGCCATTCATGATGATACCCGATTTATTTGGATTTAATAAAACCGATGAAGCACTGACCTTGGAAAATGCCGGTAAAATTAATGGACTATCCGTTTATTTTGATTTTATTCATCCAACGGAAGAACAATCCTTATTGCAACACATCGATCATTCGATTTGGTTGCACGATTTAAAACGGCGGGTTCAGCATTATGGGTACAAATACGATTATAAATCGAGGAAGATAGATCGTTCATTTTATATTGGTGAAATTCCTTCGTGGATGCAGTTCTTAGGTGCTCGTTTGCAAGAACGCGGTATTATTAATTTTGAACCCGACCAAGCCATCGTGAATGAGTATATCAACGACCAAGGGATAGCGCCGCATATTGATTGTGAACCTTGTTTCGGCGATACCATTATTTCTATTTCTTTAGGAGGGACTTGTATTATAAATTTTCAAAAAGAAATTAATACCCGTGAGTCGGATAAAATACCATTATTCATCAAACCACATACCTTATTGGTCATGCAAGGCGAATCGCGTTTTAATTGGTATCATGGCATCGTAGGCAGAAAATCGGATCATTTCAATGGACAAATTCATCAACGAACCCGACGCGTATCCATTACGTTTCGCAAGGTGCTTGTTGATGAATAATTATTAAATTATTCCTCCGCATCGAATTTCGATAATATTACTTTCAATAACATGAATTTCTCCTCGTGGACACGTTTCGAAGAAATTATGGAATGTCAACAGCCAACAGATAATAATTTCATAAGCTCTTCGGGATTCCGTACGAACGGAACAAGTCGTTCGTCGAAGACGGCATCCCGAAGTTTAAATATAACTTGTTCTGTGAACGTATTTTATAATTATAGTTCGAGATGCGCACGCCTAAAACAGCGAACAGATACAGTGAACAGATGACAGTAAAGTGAGGACGTTGCGGAACATAACCAACGCTATCATCGTTTCATCCTGCCGTCCTATGCATCCTAATTCAGACCAATAATCATGAGCATCCTAGTTCAGACAACAAGGAGCCGCTTATTACATCAACATAAAATCGTCTTTGTCGCGGAGGAAGGGCAGGGATTGACGAATTTGTTGCAGTTGTTCTGCTTGTAAATCGAATGAAATAATCTTGGCTTCCGAAGCCGCATGGGCCAAAATACTGCCGGCCGGATCGATGATTTGGGTATCACCACGATATTGTAATCCATTGCCGTCTTCGCCACAGCGGTTCACGCCCAATACATAACATTGGTTTTCGATGGCGCGGGCTTTTAGTAAGGTATTCCAGGCATCGGCGCGACGTTCAGGCCAATTGGCGGTAAGCAATAAAACATCGTATTCACTGCCGTGTTGTTGCCGAAGCCAAACCGGGAAACGCAAGTCGTAACAAATGGCTAAAGCAATGCGCCAACCATTCACTTGAACCACCATTCGTTGCTCACCTGCGGTATACACCTTGTCTTCGCCGGCCATGCCAAAGAGGTGGCGTTTGTTGTATGTAAAATATTGTCCATCGGGTTGAACCCAATACAAGCGATTATAAAATTGACCTTCTTCTTGAATCATTAAACTGCCCGTAATAATACAACGGCGGTTGGCGGCTTCTTGTAACATCCATTGCACCGTTGGGCCGTCGGGGGCTTCAGCATGTTGTTGCGGGTGCATCGAAAAGCCGGTGCTAAACATTTCGGGCAAAACCACTATACTGCCACGAAGAATCATTGTACTAAAAAGTTCACTGAAGTGGGCGCGATTAGCCTCTGGATTTTCCCAAGCTAATGGCGATTGTACCAAATGAACACGTAAACTTTCTTTCATAGCCTTAATGATTTTTTTGTTGAAGCCAAGCGTGAATTAAATCTGACTCATAGCCTTTTTGCAATAAATAATTTCGGGACTTAGTCATTTTTACAAAGCGGTTTTTTTCTTTATTCAAGCTTTCCCATTTTTGTTCGGCCAATTTATGAAAGGTATTTTCATAATCGGTGTTATCAATTTCGCTGAGTCCGGCTTTAATGCAATACGCCGATAATTGATGTTGTTGTAAGGCTTGCTTGATTTTGTTTTTGCCCCAATGTTTCATCACAAATTTACCTCGGGCGAGTTGACGGGCAAAGCGTTCTTCGTTGATGTAATTTTCTTCAATCAATTCGGCAATCATTTCCTCGAGGTCGTCGCCGTAAATATGCATTTCAATTAATTTGCCGCGCACTTCCCATTGGCTCCGTTCTTGGTAAGCACAAAAATGCTTGATTTTTTCAATCATCGAACGATCGCTCATGGTTCGGCAATTAAGAAATGGAAACGGGAATATTATCAATCAATCGCACACCATCAAGCCAGGCGGCGGCTAATAATACCATCGGAAAATCGGGCGTGGCATCTTGAAGCAAACATAAATTGTCGGCTTGTGCCAATAAAATGTATTCGGGGGTAAAGCCCAGTTGTTGTAACTGTTGCAAGGCTTCTTGTTGCGCTTGCTCGAAGGGAATACCCATTTGTATATGCCCCTCGATGCGAAGCAATACTTGGTATAATTGCGGGGCAATGGCACGGGCTTCATCACTCAAGCGTTGATTGCGCGAACTGAGGGCGAGACCGTCTTCGGCGCGGGCGGTCGGAGCAAAAACCACGTCCACGGGCAATTGTTCTTGTTCAATGAGTTGTTGAATCACCAAGCATTGTTGATAATCTTTACGTCCCAAGAGCAGGGTATGGGGTTCTATAATATTGAGTAGTTTATGCACAATGCGACAAACTCCTTGGAAATGGCCGGGACGCATGGCGCCGTCCAGCACGGTGTCGAGGTAGCCGATGGGATAAACATGGGTTTGGGTTAATCCTTCCGGATACATTTCTTGCGTATCGGGAAGGAACAGCACATCGGTGCCGGCGTCTATAAGTTGGCGGTAATCTTCGGACAATTGAATGGGATACCGAGCAAAATCGTCGGCATTATTGAATTGGGTCGGGTTAACGTAAATACTACATACGGTCAATTCGGCCTTGGTTTTCGCCATTTCAATCAGGGAAATATGCCCCGCATGCAAGGCGCCCATTGTAGGAACAAAGGCAATTGGGCGGGTTTGGGCCTTGCGCCAAGCGCTGTAATCGTCGCGGTGTTTAAAAACCAACATGGAGGTCAAATGTAAGACGGGCGACTAAAATATTACCTAATTCCCTAAAAAAAGCGTAATTTTGCAGTCCGATTCGATTTTTTATTAAAAAACGATACCTTCAATGTCAGTTTTACAAAAGAAAAAAGTTCTTTTCATTTCCCACGAATTTGCTCCTTACAATGAAGAAACCGAATTTGCTCGGATTCTGAACATGTTGGCCGTAAAATCGAACGATACGGGTTATGAAGTGCGAGTTATCATGCCTCGCTTTGGTACCATCAACGAGCGTCGTCATAAATTGCACGAAGTGGTCCGCTTGTCTGGCATTAATATTAATGTAGACAAGGAAGATTATCCCTTGGTGATTAAAGTAGCTTCATTGCCCAATGCCCGTTTACAGGTGTATTTCATGGACAATGAAGATATGTACCGTCGTAAGCAGACTTTTCATGCGGAAGACGGCACCTTTTTTGAAGATAATACCGAACGCGCCATTTTCTTTTGTAAAGGAGCCTTAGAAACCGTGAAGAAATTTGGTTGGCCGCCCGATATCATTCATGTGCATGGTTGGATGAGTGCCTTGATTCCTATGTATATCAAAGCTTACTATAAAAAGGAGCCGGTATTTGCGAATTCGAAACTCATTTATTCGGCTTGTAAAGAAACCTTGACTGAAAAATTAGGGGCTAGTTTCTCGCAACAAGTGTTAGCCAGCACGCCTTTGAAAGAAAAAGACATTGAAATTTACAAAGAAGGAAGCAACCTCGATATGTATATTGGTGGGGCAAAAAATGCCGATGCCGTGATATACAGCGATAAGCAAGTGGAGTCGAAAGTGACCTCGGTGGTTAAACCGGCCCGCAACAAGAAAGTGTTAAATTTCTGCACTGAAACCGGCGATGTGGCCGATATCATGGAACTCTATAATAACTTGGCCGGCAAATAATTACATGAATTACAACATGCTGTTTCGTAGCAAATCCTTTTGGGTGATTGGTTTATATACCACACTCTTGCTTTCTGCTTGTAAAGAAAGCGCCATTTTGCCCGCGAATTTGTTACCACAAATCGATAATGTGAACACCTTTGGTTCCGATACATTTTCGGTTATTAGTCACAATATTTACCAAGATTCAATACAAACGGGTGGTTTGTATAAAAATACCCGGGTTTCGGCAACACCCGGTTTTAATCATGCCTTGGGAACCATCTCGAACGATCCGGTTTTTGGGAAAACTACGGCCGGATTTCATGTGGAGGTTTTACCTCCCTTTGTGAATTTTCAATTTAAATCGAATTATACCGGTACGCAACGTACCATCGATTCCATCGTATTGTCGGTTCCTTACCGTGGGGCCTATGGCGATACGGTAGGAAGCAGTATTCAAACGGTGAATGTGTACCGTTCCTTGAAGGCATTTTCCCGCGATTCGGCTCAATTCGAAACCACGGTGGATTCCTTTGATACGCAAAACTTATTGGCATCGCAAGCCATTAATTTTACCACACTATTGGTCGATTCGCCCCTTATTAATGGGGTTCGTTTAGCCCCTCAGGTGCGCTTTAAATTAGCCAATTGGTTTGCTGATAGTTTACAAACCCAAGTGGATTCGGGGGCGAATGGCGCCGCGGTTAATTTCTCGAAGTTTTTGGCTTGGTGGAAAGGATTTTACATTGCACCGGCCGATACCAATAACGGAAAAGCCTTAGGGTATTTCGATACCTACAATACCCGTATGTATATTTATTATCGCTACACTACGGTGAATAATGTAAAAGATACTACCGTGGATGTATTCGGATTTGACCCGAATAATGCGAATCGTTTTAATCGCATTACGCGTACCTATACCGGTAAACCGCCATTGAATTATTTGAATACCCAATCGGCCACCGGCGATTCTATTTTGTTTGTTCAATCGGAACCCGGCTTTGGGGCTTTTTTCCGTTTCCCGAACTTACATCAAATGGAAAATGCCATTGTGAATAAAGCAGAATTAACCCTAACCGCTACTTCTCCGTTCACCAATTGGACCGATACCCTAAATTATCCGCTTTCGGTGCGTTTGCAAGCCGTTCGTTCCGATTCGAATCAAATGGATGCTGTGTTGGAAGACTATGCCATTTTTGGTTCTAATTATGTGGATGGCCGCCGTGTTCTCACTACCATCAACGGCTTACCCTATATTCAGTATAAATTCAAACTTACCCATAGTATTCAACAAATCATTTCGATGAAAAACAGTAACTTTAGACTCAAGATAGTAGGGGTGAACGATGGTTACCCAACTCGAGGGCGTGTGCTGTTAGGCGGTTCATCGAGTAAGGTATCGTTGATGCGACCTGCTCTCAATATTATTTATACCAAAATCAACAAATAAGGAGTATGTGTGGAATTGTTGCGTATATCGGTCCGCGTGAAGCTTATCCGATATTGATTAAAGGACTGAAGCGTCTCGAATACCGAGGATACGACAGTGCGGGGGTGGCGTTGCTCAATGGCGATTTGACCATTTTGAAAAAAGAAGGCAAAGTAGCCGATTTAGAACTGTATGCGCAAAGCAACAGTAAAAAAGGAAATATCGGTATCGGGCATACCCGTTGGGCCACGCATGGTGTGCCTTGCGATCGGAATGCCCATCCGCATGTGTCTAATTCCGGACAGTTAGCCCTTATTCATAACGGTATTATTGAAAATTATGCTTCCTTAAAAAAGCAATTGGAACAACGCGGGTATACCTTCGAAAGCGATACCGATACCGAAGTGTTGATGAACTTGATTGAGGAAATTAAAAAAGCCGAAAATCGCAGTACAGAAGAAGCGGTGCGTATTGCTTTGAATGAAGTAATTGGCGCTTATGCCATTGTGGTGCTCGATAAGAATACCCCCGATACCTTGATTGCCGCCCGCAAGGGGAGTCCCTTGGTAATTGGTATTGGCAAAGATGAATTCTTTGTGGCCTCCGATGCTTCGCCCATTATTGAATACACCAAGAAAGTGGTTTATTTAAACGATGAAGAATTTGCCGTGATGGATCGTAACGGTAAACTCGATATTAAAACCTTGGGCAATATCGAGAAATCGCCTTATGTACAACAGCTTGAACTCGATTTAGAAAAAATTGAAAAAGGCGGGTACGAGCATTTCATGCTGAAAGAAATTTATGAACAACCACAAGTAGTGCTCGATTGCATGCGCGGCCGAATGAACGCCGAACAAGGTTGGATTAAATTAGGGGGGATTAATGAATTTGCCGGACGCATCAACAATGCCAAACGCATCATCATTACCGCCTGCGGTACCTCGTGGCACAGTGCTTTAATTGCCGAATATTTAATTGAAGAATTGGCCCGTGTACCCGTTGAAGTGGAGTATGCCTCGGAATTCCGTTATCGGAACCCCATTGTAGGCGAGAAAGATGTGGTGATTGCCATTTCCCAATCGGGTGAAACCGCCGATACCTTGGCGGCCATTGAAATTGCCAAAGAACGCCAAGCCTTAATTTATGGTATTTGCAATGTGATTGGTTCCTCTATTGCGCGCGCTTCACATGCCGGTTCATATACCCATGCCGGTCCTGAAATTGGGGTGGCTTCTACTAAAGCCTTTACGGCCCAAGTAACTATTTTAACCTTATTGGCTTTGCAAATGGCCACGAACAAAGGGACTATTTCGCAATCGCAATTGCGCACCATATTGGTTGAGTTAGAACATATTCCTGAAAAGATTCGTGAAGCCCTCACAACCAACGATAAAGTAAAAGCCTTGGCCGAGAAATATAAAGATGCCCCTAACTTCTTGTATTTAGGCCGTGGTTTGAATTTTCCGATTGCGTTGGAAGGTGCTTTGAAATTGAAAGAAATTTCATACATCCATGCCGAAGGGTATCCGGCGGCTGAAATGAAACACGGCCCTATTGCTTTGATCGATGAGAACATGCCGGTCTTGTTCATTGCCACCAATGCCAGTGCCCACGAAAAAATTGTTTCGAATATTCAGGAAGTGAAAGCCCGTAAAGGAAAGGTGATTGCAATTGTAAACGAAGGCGACGAAGTGATTCGTGAATTAGCCGACGATGTAATTGAAGTGCCTTTGACCAACGAAATTTTATCGCCATTGGTATCGGTAATTCCGTTGCAATTATTATCGTATCATATTGCTTTGATGCGTGGTTGTAATGTCGATCAGCCCCGTAACTTAGCCAAATCGGTAACGGTAGAATAAAAAATAAACTCCATAAAAAATCCCCGCGAATTATTGCGGGGATTTTTTTATGCCTTATGGTTTATGTTATTATGAACGGGTTTGCCAAATGGTTTCTGTTCCACCATTGATGTGCACGATGTAACGAGCCAACGTAAATAAATAATCGGATAAGCGATTTAAGTATTGAATTACCAAGGGGGCTACAAATTCTTGTTCGCTTTGCATGGCCACACAAATGCGTTCGGCCCGGCGACAAACACAACGGGCAACATGGCATTGCGAAGCCGCCAATTGTCCACCCGGCAACACGAAGTTTTTCAATATCGGCAGTACCGCATCCATACGGTCTATTTCTTGTTCTAATTGGTTGATGTCTTCCGGATTCAAATCGGGGATATGCATCTTTGTGTCTTTATTCGGGTCGCAAGCCAAGGAAGATCCAATGGTGAATAAACGGTCTTGGATGGTCTTCAACATATTGGTCGATTGTTCGTCGTTGCATTGGTCGTAAATAACGCCCAACCAGGAATTCAATTCATCGACGGTGCCATAGGCTTCAATGCGAATATAATTTTTAGGAATACGGGTGCCACCAATCAAAGAGGTAGTTCCGTCATCGCCGGTTTTGGTATAAATTTTAAACGACATAGTAAAAGTTGAAGGGACAAATATACATGCAATTCCTGCGGGGGAATCGCTTCTTGATATACCTTCTGTTTAAGTCCTATTGAATATACAGTTTACGCAACTGCTGCGCGAAATCGTTTAAATCGGCGCATATTAAATCGATGCTTGGATGAGCTTCGGTGCGGGGCGACGTGGTGTTTACATACACGGTAAACATGCCTAAATTTCGTCCAAATTGCATATCGCTTATGTTATTGCCCACCATTACACTACAGCTAAAATCAATGTTCGAAAAATCACGTTTGGCCTGTAAGCCCATGCCGGTATTGGGTTTGCGGTCTTCGGCATCGCTGCTTAATTGGGGCGCAAAATAAAAGGCATCAATTCTTCCTCCTACTTCGGACAATTGATTATTTAATGCATCATGAATTCCGTGCAAGTCTTGTTCTGTCATTAAGCCTTTCCCAATACCTCGTTGATTGGTTACCACCAACACGCGTTTGAACATGCTGTTGAAATACGCTATGGCTTCGAGTGCTTGCGGATAAACTTGCAATTCGCCGGCATTTCGAATATAATCGTTGTCTTTTTCAATATTAATCACGCCATCCCGGTCGAGGAATAATGTCCAGGTATTGTTGATTTTGGGTAATGGACTCATAGGTTCGTATTAAACAAAGCCGGAATTTCGTGTTGTGCTTTCGCGTAATCGACGGGAACACCAATATCAATGAAATAGCGGTCTTGCACTAAGCCAAATAAATCGCGTTCATTCACCATGGCTTCTAAGTAATCTTTTTCGAACGAAAATTTCTTCGGGAATGGAATATTCAAAAAAGAGTGACGGTAAATACAATATACCCCACCGTTGATGAGTCCGGAGGCGCCCGCTTGTTTTTCGGCGAAGCCCGTTATTTGTTGTTCCGGATTAATTTGTACCAAGCCGTAACGGTCGGCATTTAACATCGGTTTTAAGGCTAAGGTGCAATCGGCCATGCGGCTTTGTTGCATGTGCGTCATGGCATCGAGGTCCACATCGAAAAACGTATCGCCATTCAGCACAAAAAAATCGTCGGTATCGCAATAGGGGAGGGCGTTTAAAATGGCGCCCCCTGTGCCTAAGGGTTCTTCCTCTTCGGCAAAATCGAAGGCGAAACTGAATACATCGCGGTTGGCGAGTACATAATCTTTCACCATATCGCCTTTGTAGCCAATGGCAAATACTACTTTGCAAAAATGGTAACGACTGAGGTATTGTCCTAAGTAATGCAAAAAGGGTTTGCCATTAATATCGGCCAAGCATTTGGGTTTGTCGGCAACTACATCGCGCAAACGTGTGCCCAAACCACCGGCTAAAATAATACAATCTCTATGCATGATTGAAATAGCGTTCTTCTACCAATTGGCAAATAATATGGCCCAATAGAATATGCGATTCTTGAATGCGCGGCGTATCGTTACTGGGCACATTGAACAAGTAATCGGATAAGGCTTTCATTGTTCCTCCACCTTCACCCGTGAACCCAATGGTATGCATTTGTTTGGCACGGGCCGATTCAAAGGCTTTTACAATATTCTTCGAATTACCACTGGTCGATAAGCCAATCACCACATCGCCGGGGCGACCAATGCCATCAATCATGCGGGCATACACCACATCGTAACTATAATCGTTGGCTACGGCCGTGAGGTAGGAGGTATTGCAATGCAAGGCTTCGGCCGGAAGAGCAGGACGGTCGGTATAAAAACGACCACTAAACTCGGCGGCTAAATGTTGCGCATCGGCGGCACTTCCGCCATTCCCGCAAAACAATACTTTACCGCCATCCCGAAAACATTGGGCAATGATATTGGCACAAGCATCGAGTTGTTCCAACAGCACGGTATTATTCAAAATAGCCGTTTTGGTATCGATGGAGGCTTGTATGATGGATGCTATTTTATTGGTTGACATAAGACTACAAAGTTACGTTGAAATAGAAAGTTTATTGGGCTCTTCCGGCGGCTTGCATTAAGCGTTGCGCTTCGGCGGTATTGCCCATTTGCATATAAATTTGAGCCATGCGCTCGTAGCAAGTGGCTTGCAGTTGTGGGTCTTGCGCGGCCGTATTTAAATTTTGCAATGCTTGTTGGGCATTGCCCATGCCTAATTGGGCCATGGCCAAATAATAATAGCCTTGCATGTATTGCGCATTTTTTTGCAAGAAGGCAATGAATAAATTTTGGGCTTGGCTGAACTGACCTTGGTTCAATAATAAGGTGCCATATTGCAATTGCACTTGCGGATTATTCGGGTCCACCTGATAGGCTTGGTTAATATACTTCGCGGCTAATTCGGCTTTTTGCATTTGCATGGCTATTTGTCCTGCGGTGCATAATACATCGGCATTTTTAGGGTCTTTCTGTAAGTAACGATCGAAGTATACCAAGGCGCTGTCGGGTTGCTGTTGCTCTAAAAAGCGCATGGCGGTTTGGTCGTCGTGCGAAGGGCGTTTCATGAGAATACACAAGGGCTTACCTTGTACTTCGGCTTTGTAGACCGTTGACGAAGGAATCCAAGAACCTTGTTGAATATCGGTTTCCGGAATTAAGGCAATGTGAAACAAGGCATAATCCCAATTTTTTTGATTGCGTTCAGGGAAGCGAACATAATCGACCACTACGTTTTTGTGGTCTTCAAAATAATGTGTTAGAATATGCGCTGCATTCGAATACAAACGCACCGTATCGCTTGGTTTGAGTTTAGACAATTCATTTTTCTTAAACCAATCGGCGGCTTCCTTCACACTGTTGTAATAATAATCCACTTCATATTGTCCATAAGCACCTTTTACACCACCCACCAACTGATTGTGGTAGGTGACGGTATTCGGAAAAGCATTGGCCATGAAGTAAAGCGGTTCTAACAATAAAAATCCGAATAAGCCCACGGCGGCCAACTGAATATTTTTAGCTTGAAACCAATCCATGAGTTGATTCCACCCAAAGGCCGACATAATGAGTAAAGAAGGGAAAATAAACAATACATGACGCCAAGCATGATACACATTGGCATGCGTGTACAAAATATACAGAAAAGGAAATACACCCGTAAACAACACGAAGTATAAAGCCGGGGCTTGTTTGTGGGTGCGGAAGCCCCAAATAAATGGCAGCATGGCTAAGAGTCCGGCCAATACCGCAAAACTGTTGGTAATTACAAAACTCTTCGGTAAAAAACTCAAAGGCAATTCGCCCGAAAACTGTTTCGTGCCTTCGTATAATTGACGCAAGTTTACTTTGAAATTCCCCATTTCACTTAAGGCGGTGAGTGGATTCGAAATGGGATTTTGCAAGCCATAAGGCCATAATAAACTACCGCATAAATAACCGGCCACGGCGGTAATGAGCACCGGTTTTAAGTATTGGGCTATAGGGCGCGAGGCATCGTTTTGAAACCAACGTGGCACTACGCTGTGCAATACCGCGTATACCCCTAAGTAAGGAATTAATAAAATACCCCCAACCCGAATATTGATTGTAGCGCCAATGCACAAAACAACCCAAAGGAAATCCGTCCAACGGGGTTTAGGCAAACGATCGAACAAGCGAATAATGAAATAAATGGCCATGATATAAGCCGTGGCAAAGGGAATATCTTTGGGGTTATTCATGGCGTGGCCCATAAAGAAGGGCGACAAGGCCATTAAAATAGTGCCTACCCAAGCGGCGCGCATACCCAATAAACGTTTCAAAATGCGCGCGGCAAATAAGAGGGCTAAAAAGCCGGCCCACGCATTTAATACGTGCCGTGTGGTGTATTCATCGAAGGGCGATACCTTGTTTACTACGGCACAAATCAAATCGAATAAACCGCCATAGTACTGTATTACATTATCGCGGTTGTAATTGTAAACGCCGGCGGCATTGAGTTCATCGGAGGTTCTGAATACGGAACGGTCGGAGCCGAAACTGCCAAAGTATTGCAAAATGGTTTTACCGTATTCGTTCATGTCCACTTCATCGCCACTAATGCCGTACGAAAAACTCATGCCCGTCATGAGCACAAAAAGGAGAATCCAAAACCCATAAAGAAACAGGGGTTTTTCAAACAAAGAAGACGGGGTTGGTTTCATTTCCGATGTCATAAGGAGGGCTTCAATCGTTCAAAAATAGGGCAAGTATGGCATATCCTAAGGGTTCATTCCTGTTTTGTAGAACTTCGTCACGTTTATCGGTTTGAATTTTCGTAAGATTAACAAAGCGATATTAGGCTTAATGCGGTGTGGAATTATCTTTGAGCAAATTTTACACACATGAAAAAAATTGTTTTATCTGTTGCGAGTGTGCTGGTAGTTGCCGGTATGTTTTCGTGCAATCAAGCCCAGCCGATGGATCCGGCTGCTGTACAAGCCAAAGTAGATGAATTGGCGGCTAAGCGTATTGAAGAAGTAACTAAAACGGCCGACTTAGAATGTCAAGCCCGTATGGTAACCGAAGTGAAAGCTATGGCTGAAACAATGGTTGCTGAAGCTAAAGCTGCGAATGCCCCTAAATAATCATTATTAAACGAACAACTCACATGAAAAAGTTACAATATATTATTGCTCCCTTTATGGCTGCTGCCGTTTTAGTGGCTTGCAACAACGAACCTCAAGGTCCTACTCAAGCTGAATTGGATGCCCAAGTAGAAGCGAAAGTGGAAGAAGTGAAAACACAATTAAAAGCCGATTGCGATGCCAAATTAATGCAAGCCGCAACCGCTATTAAAGACAGTATGTTGATGAGTGCTGCAGCTACTCCGGCTACTGCTGCTAAGCCTGCTGCTCCGGCTAAGGCTACTACTAAGCCAACGCCAAAGCCAACCACGCCAATTAAACCAACCCCTAAGCCGGTTGAAACACCAAAACCGGTAACTGTTGGTAACGGTAAGCCTGTTATGGGTTCAGGAAAAGATCCAAACACCACAGGAAGCGGTAAACCAACTATGGGTGGTAACAAAGACGAAAAAGGTAACGTAAATACCAACCAAGTTGGTAACGGTAAACCTAAAATGGGTGGCGGAAACTAATTGATGCCCTCAATAAAATTGAATACGGGAACACATATTGTTCCCGTATTTTTTTTGCCATTTTTTTTGGGGACGAGCGTTCGGAACATTCCCGGTCGAAATTGCGACGCTCCGTTTTAAAGGCATCGCAGTCTTCATCGGGGGCATGGATTGGCTTACACCCGACAGGATTTTTTTTGAACAGGATTGGCATAATTTACAGGATTTGATATTTCAGGAATGTAATGGTATAATACATTAAAGTTTCGCGTAGGGGCGTGCTCTGCCGTCATCTCGAACTATGAATAAAACTCGTTCTGAGAACTGAATGTTTGAAGTTTTTTTATCACAGAGGTGAGGAGGTGTATTCACAGAGGTAGGGGCGAATTGAATTCGCCGCGGAAAAAACAAATCAGAGGTCGTAGAGGAAGGGCAAGCCCTTTTTCTCAGGCCAAGGTCCGAACCGAGATTCATGAACATTACAAAATAATTATAGTAGGTCGTAGGGGCAAATTGAATTCGCCCACGGAAAAAAATAATTCGGAGGTTTGGTAGAGCCAGGGCATGCCCTGGCTTCATAAAGCGGGTTTGTAAGCGAGAGCGAGTGTATTGGGCATGCCCTGGCTTTATGAAAGAATAAAGCGGGTGGTTGTAGAGCCAGGGCATGCCCTGGCTTTATAAAGCGGGTTTGTAAGCGAGAGCGAGTGTATTTGCGTGAGGGATGGCAGCGGATAGCCCCCGAAGGGTTTATGAAGGGAGCAGGAGCAGTGCCAGGAAGCAGAGGGGAACCCGAGGGGCTATGAGCGTACAGCCCGACCCGCCGGAGGGAAACGGAGGCGGGGCACGCCATAATGAGGGAACTGGGAGCTGTGAGTTGTAAGCTGGGAGCAGGGGATGGCAAAAAAAAACGCCCTCAAAAAGGGCGCTTTTTAAAAAAGATGAATCAGTAATTATTTGTTACCGATATAAGTACAAGCGTTTGTGTTAGTTCCATCGCTTACGGTGTAAGAAATAGTGATGGTATTACCATTGATAGTACCTGTTCCAGAAGCCGTGATGCCGGCACCTACTGTTTGGCTAGGAATAGAGAAGGCGTTACCATTGGCAGAAGCAATAGCCGTTAAGCTTGGGGTATTGTTGTACAAGTTTTGGATGTTGAACTTGGTTTTATCGCTGTTCGTGCTGATAGTTACTGAGTAATTATCAGTTCCGGTAGTACAAGTTTCAGCACCGGTGTAAACACCAATGAATTTATCGCGCGATAACGTTTCGCACTTGGCACCTTCAAACCCGGCAGGGCAAGCACAAGTACCATCAACGCAAGCACCACCGTTCGAGCACACTACATCGGCGCAAGCATCGGAGTTACAAGATTGGAATACAGCAGTCGAGAACACTCCGGCAGTTAATACACCGGCCAACAAAATTGTTTTTAATTTTTTCATGTTTTAAAAATTTTAGGAATTCAAATATAGTGGGCGAAGTGGATTGATATAGCACTAG
>JBPCSZ010000045.1:0-12071 GCA_051006655.1 Chitinophagaceae bacterium | reverse complement strand
AATTCGCCCTTTATCAGTTTGGTGCGCGGTAAAGGATTATTGAATGCCATCGTTATCAATCACCCCGATAAAGACGCCGCTTGGACACTCTGCATGGCCATGCGCGATCGTGGACTCTTAGCCAAACCCACCCACGGCGATAAAATTCGTTTCGCTCCGCCATTAGTCATAACCCACGAACAACTCGACGAATGCGTGGCGATTATTGCGGATAGTATGAGCGTGTTGGAAAAGTAATTTTAGTTTTTTCTTTTTTGAAGCGCAGCGGCATCGCTTTATTCAGCACCCGTCGCGCTTTCCGCCGCTACATGGTAGCCGGCTGCAATCGCGGCTATTTTTGAGCGTTTGGAACTTTAATCTGCTTTTTTGTCTGAACTAGGATTCGTAGGATTTAAGAATTATAGGATGGGTTTCGTTGAACACATTTTACTTCATCATACAGTATCTAATCCGTCAATTATTTGTTGAAGTAATTTGTCATCAACATTATCAAATTCCGATTTGTCGTAAATCAATAAAAGATAAATTTCTTTATTTTCAGTTACCAAGTATGTAATTACTCTAGCGCCACCACTTTTGCCTTTTCCTTTGCTTTTAATTGCTATACGAATTTTATAAGTATCCTTCCCTAGTGGTTTACCAGTTTCTGGATGTTCACTAAGTGTTGTACTAAGTTCACGAAGTTCTTCTTTTAATGAAGGGAATTTGCGAATTAATCTTTTCGCTTCCTTCTTGAACTTATCGGTAGGGATAACATTAAAGCCCATCTAAAAATTCATTGAGCGTTTGCTTTTTCTGTTTCGATTTTTTTATCTTGGTTACTTGTGCAAATGCTTCTTTTAGGTCCGATTTTAGTTGGAGTGATTGCTCGTACATTTTAATTTTATCAAGCACTTTTTCCCAATCAGAAAGTGGCAATTGGACAGCTTGAGTTTTTCCATTACTATCACTCAAATATTGAATGGCTATTTTCATTTCACGAAGTTAATAAAAATCGAACTTTTTGTCAGCAATTATTTATCGGCAAATTGTGCCGTTTTAATGCTAAAGGGTGCGTTACACATCTCATATTTTGGGGTGTCCCAAACAATTTACTTAGTATAAACTATATAAGCGCAGCATGTTGCGTCTAAAACAATATTGATTTTGCAACAACAATAAATAAGTGTAGCCCCTACGGTAACCACTCGCTTTCGTCTGCCTCAGTCAGATTACTCGCTTTTTGTTTTAATGAGGGCGAATGCAATTCGCCTCTACAGTAGGAAATGAAATCATTAATTTTGCAGTATCTATCCTATAATTCTTAAATCCTACGAATCCTAGTTCAGACAAATGAAAAGCTGAACTAAGATTCTGCTGTCGAAAAATAGCCCCGACCGAAGCTAGCTACCGTGTAGCGCGTAGGGCGGGACGGTAGATGAAGAACGATTCACCCGATGCGCTTCAAATAAAAATACATTGAAATTAACTCCCGCGTTGGGCCGCCCGTAATTGCTTGAACAAGGTAAAGCCGTGCTTCACGAAGGAGAAGGTTTTTACGCTGGCCGAGCCACCCATGCGGTCGCGGAAGTGGATGGGAAGCCATTTGATTTTGGAGGCTTTGTTGGACAGCACCGTAACATAAATATTGGCCAAGTGAAACTCTTTGGGAATTTGATTCACTAAGGTTTTCATTACATCGGCCCGAATTAAACGATAAGGCACATTCGGATCGCGTAACCATTGGCCCGTGGCAACCATGGTAAATAGACTTACAAAATGCGACACAATGGTGCGTTGTAAACCATCGTCGCGGCGGGTGCGTACGCCATAAATACAAGCGTGCTTGTCGGTGGCCGGAATAAAGGCCGGGAAGAATTTCGGATCACATTGCCCGTCGCTATCAATTTGAAAAATCCAATCGGCTCCTTGATTCAAGGCATACTGATACCCGTAAATACAGGTTTGTCCGTGGCCGGAATTGGGCTTATCAATAATATGAATGCGTGCATGCTTGGCCGCCAGCGACTGTAATTTTTGAAGCGTACTGTCTTTACTGCCGTCGTTGAGAATACACAAGGTATAATTCAAGTTCAAGGTATCGAGGGCACCGGTCCATTCATTCACAACGAACTCAATAGCTTCTTCTTCGTTGTACACCGGCATAATGATCCATAAGTTCTTAATGGCCATGTTCTTGTTTTATGCGGTCAAACAAACGAAGGGCATTTTCAATGACTTCGTCGGTATTAAAATATTTGTATTCGGCCAAACGTCCGCAGAAGTAAACCGTGTTGTTGGCACTTTCCGCTTCGGCTAATTGGCGGTATTTTTCGTATAATTCCTGACTGGCCGGCATGGGAATGGGGTAGTAGGGATCGCCTTCCGCTTGCGGGTATTCGTATGACACCACGGTATGCGGATGCTCTTGCCGTGTAACGTGTTTGATTTCCACGGAACGGGTATAATCGTAATCGTTCGAGTAATTGATTTGCACATTGGGTTGAACAAATTCTTGGTCGTAAGGTTTAAATTCAAACGACAAAGAACGCCAAGGCAAGGCGCCATAACAGCGATTGAAGTATTCGTCGATGGGTCCGGTATAAATGGTGATTTTCCCTTGACCTTTTACTTCGTTGTAATCGGTATTCAATTGCACGGTGATGTTCGGGTGCTGAATCATTTTTGCGAACAAAGCCGTGAAGCCTTCCTTCGGGGTGAGTTGATGTTTATGATCTACATAACGGCAATCGTTATTGTAGCGTACCGGAATACGTCCGCAAACACTGCTGGCTAAATCGCGGGGGTGCATGGCCCATTGTTTCAGGGTATAGCCTAAATAAAAGGTTTCGTACATTTTGCGTCCCACGCGCGATAACACAAACTCTTCCGAATTTTTGGGTTCGGGAATGTCTTCACGTTCTTGGGCCAATAAGGCATCGGCTTCTTCGGGTGTGAGGGATTCTTTCCCAAAAAATTGCGCTAAGGTCAATAAGTTAATCGGAAAAGGGTAGTACTGTCCGTTGGCATAACTGGTTACAAAATAATTGCCCTCTACCCAATCGGTAAAGCCCGAAAGGTATTCAAGCAAGGCGTCGTTGTTGGTTCGGAAATAATGTGGACCGTATTGGTGAATCATTACCCCGCTTTCGTGCAAGCGATCGTGGCAATTGCCCGCTACGTGGTTGCGTTTATCTACCAACAATACTTTCCAGCCTAATTGGGAGGCACAGCGTTCGGCCAATACACAGCCTACCGGACCGGCCCCTACAATCAATACATCGTAATTTGTCATGCGAGGGACAAAAGTAGGGCATTCAGTCCAAAAATGACGAAGCCTTAAGCGTTTTTCAACTGAAAACTTAAGGTAAAGGTGGTTCCTTTGCCCAATTCACTTTGCACCTCAATTTGTCCTCGATGCGCATCCACAATGTTTTTTACATAGGTCAAACCGAGACCGAAGCCTTTTACATTGTGTAAATTTCCGGTATGGGCGCGGAAAAACTTCTCGTAAATATGTTTTTGGGTTTCCGCGTCCATGCCAATGCCATTGTCGATAAATTGGATTTGTAACTTGTTTTTTACACTGCGCGTTTTTACCATTACCGTCGGATTTTCTTTCGAATACTTCACGGCATTATCCAACAAATTGATGATGATGCTGGTAAAATGCACCTCATCGGCATCAATGGTATCGTTTTGGGCATTCAATTCCATGCTGAACTGAACCCGATTTTCCTCCATGTTCAAACGTGTATTTTCGGCCACTTTCTTTAAAATATCGTGTACATGAATGGTTTTCCATTGCATCCGTATTTCTTCTTTTTCCAGTTGAGCGGCTTGTAATATTTTTTCCACTTGCTGGTTCATGCGGCGGTTCTCTTCGCGAATCATACCGCTGTAATATTGAATTTGTTCGGCATTGCCAATTACGCGTGGGTTCGTGAGTGCTTCCGACGCCAATTGAATGGTGGCAATGGGCGTTTTAAATTCGTGGGTCATGTTGTTGATGAAATCCGATTTGATTTCCGATAAACGTTCTTGGGTAAACAAGGTACGAATGGTGAGCACGAAGGCCGCAATAATCACCGAGGTAAACAAGGCCGCAAACAACAATAAGGTAGCCAAATGATGTTTGAAATAATTCTCCGGCTCCACCAAATACAAGTTCAGCGTTTCGCTATTTAAAAAACTCCCGTCGCTGAGCCCGGTTTGATAATTATTTTCCGCATCGAGGTATTCCGGTTTAAAGCCGGTACTAAACAAGGTGGGTTGAAACGATTCGTTGGTGATGCAATACTCAAAGGGTTGTTTGATTTTGTGTTTCACCAATTCTTTGCGTATCAGGGCTTTCACCTGGTAATTGGCCATCACGGTGGTGGTGGGTATAAAATTGCCGAAATGTTGGGTTTGAAAGTTCAAGGTTAACCCAAAGGTTTCTTTGTTTTTTCGGTTTACAATACTGTCTTTAATGTTTTGTAGCGAGATATAAATATCATTATCGTATTGTTCCCGCTTCAATTTCATGGCGCCTTGAATCCATTGCACTTGCAAATACACAATGCCCAAGAGCGACAATAAAACCAAGGAAAATATGCCGATGTAACGTTTTTTCACGGCTCAAAGATAAGGGCCTGCTTTGGGCATACAAGGGGGCAAGTTTATTTTAACACTTGTCCACTTATTTGGGAAATTGGCCTTGTAATAAGGGCTTTAAGGAATCGGCTACTTGCTGACTTATGGCTTGATGGCCTTCGCAAGACCAATGCAAATCGTTTTTATTTCTGGCCCAAGCATGTAAATAAGGCTCCCGAAGCAGGATGGTTTTAATGCCATATTGTTGTGCCGTGGCTATAATGCGTGGATCTACGCCCGCATGAAAGACCCACAATAGCTTACTTAAATTATAATGCGAGCGGCAATATTGAAACAATAAATCGAAATCGGCTTGATGGAAAACATGCTCTTTAAACGTGGTGCCCACCGATTCAGCTTTGTTTTGCTTGCTCACAAAAATGGGAAATCGCAAGTAGAAATAATACACCAACTTACTAGCGTATAATAGTTTCTTTAAAAAAGGATGTTTCAGTTGTGCCGGCATCAAACGTTGTTCCTTCAAGGAAATTTGCATGCGGTCGCCCATGGGTTTCAAATCGTACATGGATTCGTAAAAGTCCATATTGCTGAAATACATCACATGGAATTGCGTGTTTAATTCACGGTCCAACAATTTACTAATCTCCATGGCTTCAATGAAGGTGACACCCGAGCGGGCCGCTTCAAAAAAAGCAAAACGGGGGAGGGCTTGTTTTAATAAAACCCCTTGGTGACAAGCCGATGGGTTCATGAAATTTTCAATATACGAATCGCCAATAACGCCCACAATGGCCCGCCCTGAGGTATCGATACGTCCATTGAAGCCCATGGCATTAATTTCCCAGGGTACTTTGGCTTTAACGTAATAGCCTTTTTGGTTGGGCTTATACCGTTGTATGCCTTGTTCGTCTACATACCGTTCCGGAATATCGGTGGTTAAATGCAGGGCCCGAATGAGGACTTCCAATACCAGGGCCAAGCAAAGGGAAAATACAAGGAGTCGCTTTAAAAAGGCTTGCATACCGGTATTAAAATTGAAAATAAATGAATTGTTGTTCTTCCCCGCTCATGAATAAGATGCCCAAAATTAAGGCGATATAAAACATCCAACGCAAGGGCCTAGCCCACGTAATGGCTACCCCCGCCAAGGCATGTTGTTGTTCGCGCCCCAACCATTCAATCACCAACAAGGCGGGTATTAAAGCAGCCATCCAATACCCTTGCTCTGTTAAGCCGGGGAATTGAGGACTGCTATAAAAGCTACCCTTGAAAATGCCGGCAATGTATTGGAGCGCGGCTTGCACCGATTCGGCCCGAAAGAAAATCCAAGCAAAAATGGTTAATACAAAGGTGCTCAGCATGCCCACCCATTCGCGAACATCGGGCCATAAACGCCCTTGGGCCACAATGGCTAAATGGTTTCGGTTGGTGGCACGAATGATAGAGGGCATGATAAACAAGGCATTTAAAAATCCCCAAACAATGAAAGTCCAATTGGCCCCATGCCAAAACCCGCTCACCACAAAAATGATGAAGGTATTGCGTATGCGCATGCCGGTGCCACCGCGACTTCCCCCCAAGGGGATATACAAATAATCTTTAAACCACGACGATAAGGAGATATGCCAACGACGCCAAAATTCGGCCATATCGCGCGAGAAATACGGAAAGGCAAAATTGCGCAAGAGTTCAATGCCAAACAAACGCGCCGTGCCCAAGGCAATATCCGAATACCCAGAAAAGTCGCAATAAATTTGAAACGTAAAAAACAAGGCGCCTAAAAATAAACTGATGCCATTGTACTGCTCGGAATGCGCAAACAGCGGATTGGCCAAGGCCGCGCAATTATCGGCAATCACCATTTTTTTAAACAAGCCCCATAAAATTTGCCGCAAACCATCTACCGATTTGGTATAATTGAATTGGCGTTCCCGTTTAATTTGCGGCAATAAATGCGTGGCCCGTTCAATTGGGCCTGCCACCAACAAGGGGAAGAAACTCACAAAAACCGCATAATTCACGGCATTTCGTTCAGGCTCAATTTTGCGGTTGAAAATATCAATCACATACGAGAGTCCATGAAACGTATAAAACGAAATCCCCACCGGTAAAATTAAATTCAAGGTAGAAGGATGCGTTTCAATGCCCAAGCCCTGTAAGCCTTCGGCGAAGGATTGAGCAAAGAAATTATAGTATTTAAACACACCTAAAAAACCGGCATTGATACCAATGCTTAACCAAAGCCAAATGCGGCGTTGTTTCAGCGTGGTGGCATCGTGAATTTTGAGTCCGCTGTAAAAATCTAACCACGTTGAAAAAAGCAGGAGGAACAGAAAACGCCAATCCCAACAGGCATAAAAATAATAACTCGAGACTAAGAGCAAGGCGTTTTGCCAAGCCAATTTACGCCGCGTAACAAACCAATACAGAAAAAACACGATGGGCAGAAAAACCGCGAATTGTATTGAATTGAAAAGCATTGGTCCTGTTGCTTATGAACCGACAATGTTACGATTTTATGAGCGATTTGGCGGGTTCTATTTTGAAGCGTCATCGTTGGAACTGGCTTCGGCGAAGGTCCGGCTTTACGTTCCAATGCCACGCCCTTCGGGACGCGTCATTTCCACTGCAATCCGGGCTATTCCGCCCGAGGCGGCTCAAGGTCCGGAACTTTATGGGGCGGGGGGCTTCCCTGCTCCCTGTCACTGCTCCCTGTCACTGTTTAGAGAAGCCCTTGTTGGTGTTTTTCACCAACAAGATTCAATTTCCTCCGATTTCGCTGAGTCCCTTGCAGGAGACTCCGCGAGGAAATCCAGGGGGCGTATTTCCCTGTTCGCTCAAACTGCTCACAGCTCGCTCACACTGCTCACTGCCTTGATGTCGATGCCCTTCAGCCCCGATTGGCGTGGAAAGCTCCCGCAACGTTTCGTGCGGGACTTGGAACAGAAAGCGGGAAGACCGTTGAAGCAGGTTCAATCGATGCGCTGCCAAAAAAAACTACATCAAATATTTCCGAACATAATCGAGGCAACCGCTTCGAATATCGAATTGGGGTTGATGATAACCGGCTTGGTGCAAGCGATTCATATCGGCTTGGGTGAAGTATTGGTATTTATCGCGAATGTCGATGGGCGTATCGATATACTGAATATTCGGTTCGAGCTGTAAGGCTTCGAAAACCCCGTGGGCCAAGGCATTGAAGCTTTCGGCCTTGCCCGTACCAATATTGTACAAGCCATTGGCGGGGTGGTGTTGGGCCATCCACCACAACATGTTCACCACATCGAATACATAAACAAAATCGCGTTGTTGTTCGCCATCGGCAATGCCTTCGCGGTGCGAGCGAAATAATTTAATATTTCCGTGTTGCTTAATTTGATGGAAGGCATGAAATATCACCGAGGCCATGCGCCCTTTGTGGCTTTCGTGTGGACCGTACACATTGAAGAATTTGAGTCCATACCATTGCGGTGGACAAGCCGTTTGTTGTAAAGCCCACACATCAAAATCTTGCTTCGATTGTCCATACGGATTCAGTGGTTCTAATACTGAAATATCGACCATCGTATCGGAATAACCGTGTTCACCATTACCATAGGTGGCCGCCGAAGAGGCATATAACAAGGGAATTTGGCGTTCCGTGCAATAGGTCCAAACTGCTTTGGTATAATCGAGATTGAGTTCCTTGTGCACGGCGTAATTCATTTCGGTGGTATCGGTACGAGCCCCTAAATGAATGATGGCTTTGATGTCGTGTTGTTCATAGGCCCAAGTAATAAAATCGTTCCGATGAATTTTTTGTCGGCAAAGCAGGTGTTGGTGATTGGGCAATTTATCGGCCCGCGAAAAATCGTCCACCAGCGTTAACTGATGAAATCCACGGGCATTAAGCTGTTCGGCCAATACGGATGCAATGAACCCGGCCGCTCCGGTAATTACAATATGGTCGGTTGTTTGCAACATATTACATAATAATTCCGGCTAAGGTGGCCGACATATACGAGGCTAAAGTACCGCACAAAAGGGCGCGCATACCGAGTTGCGCTAATTCAGAACGGCGTTCGGGAATCATGGTGCCAATGCCACCGAGTTGAATACCCACCGACGAAAAATTAGCAAAACCACAAATGGCGAAGCTGGCAATCATCAAGCCTTTTTCGGTGAGTAAGGGCAAGGCGCCGGTGCTGATGGCGGGATTGGCCGTCATATTCGAGAAGGCCACAAATTCGTTGATCACTAGTTTTTGTCCAAGTAAAGTAGACACATTATTTAAATCTTGCGACGGTACGCCCATGGCCCAAGCCATAGGGTAAAACAATTTAGCAAAAATAAAATCGAGGGTGAGGGGCGTGCTCAAATGCATGGCACCACCGGCTTTCATGAGTAGGAAATTCACCAAGGCAATGAGTCCAATAAACCCAATCAACATAGCAATTACGTTGACAGAAATTTTCATACCGTCGGCGGCCCCGTGACTAATCGCATCGATGACATTGCCATAAGGCGATTTTACTTCGAGTTTAACCTTGCCCATGGTTTCGCTTTCTTCGGTTTCGGGGAAAACAATTTTCGAAATTACCAAGGCCCCCGGGGCGGCCATTAAACTGGCGGCTAAGAGGTATTCGGCTTTAGCCCCAAAGCTTACATATACCACCAAAATACCGCCGGCAATACAGGCTAAACTGCCGCTCATGCTGGCGAGGAGTTCGCTTTTGGTCATATTTTTTAAGTAGGGACGAATCATCACTTGGGCTTCTACCTGTCCAACAAACGCACTGGCTACATTGCTCAAGGCCTCGGCACCACTCACGCGCATCACGGTGTTCATGGCACGGCCCAACCATTTTACAATGAATTGCATGATGTGGAAATGGTATAAAACGGCCACAATAACACAAACTAAAATGATGGTGGCCAATACGCTAAAGCCAAAAATGAAAACACCGGGGGCTTCGGCACGGTAAGCAACGGTGTTGCCCATAGCGTCTTGGGTCATGATTCCACCATACACAAAGGCCGCCCCTTGTTTAGCGAAGGCTTCAATATGCGTCATTTGGTGGCCCATCCATTGGAAAATGGCGCGAACGGCACCTACTTTAAGAATGAGCAAGGCGAGCAATAATTGCAACGCCAAGCCACTGGCTACGAGTCGGTAATTGATTTTTTTTCGGTTGTTGGAAAATAAAAAGGCAATACCGAGTATCAGTACCATGCCAATGAGTCCGTGAAAACGTTCCATAATAATTGCGCTATGAATTGGAAAAGTATAACCTGAAGTTTAATCGACCAAATCTTAAAGGCCTTCGCTTCGTTTAATGGTGCTTGAATCGAGTAAGAATAAATAGGGGTGATGGTAATGGTGCACGAAGGCGTCTTTCGATAGTTTCGGATAAACGTTATAGTACTTATCGTTAGGTTGTAAAACATAGGTAGCGCCGGTGCGTACATAATGATTGCTGTGCACATAGGCTTCCGGGGCATAGCCGGCCAATTTTTTTTGAGTCACTTTGCCCATGGCTTTACCCAACCAATATTCATATTTCTTTTGGGCTTTTTTGGGCGATTGATCGAGTTGCTTATAGATATGGCCGAGGGCAACGCGTTGCGGAAACTTTTGTTTTTTAATCATCCCTTTCGCATAGGGGAAGGGGTTAGTTGGGTTCAAGTCTCGCGTAGTTTGAATAGCGAAGGGCATTTCGGGAATCCAATCGTCGGCATTCACCACATTATAAGCCCAACCGGCTTGGGTGGCCAATTCGTAGGTATAAGCGAAATAGAGATTTCCCGGTTTAGGGGCGGCGGTACAATATGTTTTAAACCGAATATCGGCGGGTAATTTGCCAAGCGTTTGTTGGCGGCGTAAATAGGCGGTGAGTAAATAGGCAATGCCTCCGCCTTGGCTGTGGCCGGTAATGTATATGTCTCGACAGCCTGTTTTATACAAGGAATCGATTTTTGGATGCATATCGCGTTCCAATAAAAGCATGCTGTTGAGCCAACCCACATGCACGGCGGCTTGTGGGTGTTCACTCAGGTCGTATTCAATTTTTAAATTCTCGCCCGGTTGGGTTGTGCCATGGGCGGGAACCATAGCCGCATGAAAATTCACCAACCAACTTTCCATTTTGGGTACGGTGCCACGTATACTAATAACGGCATGTTGTTGTTGATCGCCCCACAATTCCCATAAATTCATTAACCCAATTTCCGGCGATTGATAAATTCGTTTGAATTGTTTGGGCTGTGGAATGGCATTGGCCCCTTCAATATAGGAGGCCCCGCTGCCGGTTCGGGCAGAAATACAAAGCAATTCGTAAAGTTCGTTTTGTTGAAATCCGGGTCGAAGGGCTTGCGCCACGCTCGTTTCAACTACACTTAAGCACAAGAGTGCTCCCAACAGCATTTTGTTCATGTTCAATGATAATAGGCAACAAAGTACCTTTATTTTTTTTATTTCGACGTCAATTAATCGAGGCGATGCATTTTTGCATCATGAGCATACCGCATCGGTATTTTGTGGTTTATAAACCCTACCACATGTTGTCGCAGTTTATTGGTCCAACCGATGCGCCCAAGTTATGCGATTTAAATTTCGATTTCCCGGAAGGAACGCATGCTATTGGTCGTTTAGATTTTCATTCGGAAGGTTTGTTATTGCTCACCACCAATAAACGCATCACGAAATTATTGTTTCAAGGAAGCACGCCCCATCAACGGGTGTATTGGGCCCAAGGCATTTACCACATGCAAGAAGAAACCTTAACCCGTTTACGCGAAGGGGTAAGTATTCGTGTAGCCGGTGGCGAAAATTGGGTTACGAGTCCTTGTGAAGCCCGCTTGTTGGAAAAACCCATTCACCTGCCCGAACGCGCCGATGCCTTGCCCGATTTTATACCGCATTCGTGGGTGGAATTGATTTTAACCGAAGGGAAGTTTCATCAGGTTCGAAAAATGATGACCGCGGTGCGCCATAAATGCAAACGCTTGGTGCGCGTAGCCATCGAAGATATTCGCATCGACGGGATGCAAGCCGGCGAGGTGCGGGAAATGAGCGAAGCCGATTTTTTTGCCCAATTAAAGTTGGGACCGGTGCAGTATTAAGGTTGTACCAACACCTTGAAACTTTGGCAAGCCGATGCGGTTTTCAGTTTTAAGGTATACAATCCGGCCGGTAAATTCAATGGTATAGTACTTTGTTTGAATCCGTTTCCATGAGAAACTCGTTGACCGAATAGGTTGTACAATTCCCACGAAAATTCCCCAGGGAGTCCAAGCACGTTTATTTGGTATTGGGCCGGATTAGGAAAGATCGTGATTTCGGGTAATGTGCTCAAGCCAATGGCATTCGGATTTTGCCAGGTTTGTCCTTGGTTGTTGCCGTAAATGTATTGGGCCAAGCTCGGCATATCAATAAATGGATTCCGATTCATTTGCCAGGTATAGATATAATTGTTGCGGTACATTTCGAAGTCATCGGGTGGGTCGGAAACATGCCA
>JBPCSZ010000044.1:0-13816 GCA_051006655.1 Chitinophagaceae bacterium | reverse complement strand
AAAATTATGGTTCAGCCTTAATGAATACAGCCCACATAAATATCGGCTTTCACTACGCGCGCTGATGGGGCATGGGCTTTTACCAATTGCAATGCCGCTTCGGCTTCCGTTTGCTTTTCATAAATACCGGTAATTAAACCCATCATACCTTCTTTAGAACCCGGGGTGTATGAATCCATGTATTCTAAACTCAAGGTAGTAGACGGAAAACGGCGTGGGAAATATTCGCCCGCATACAATTCGTCGTCATCGTTTTCCGATAATACAATTTTGTTTTTCTTCGCATCGAAACCACGATTGAGGGTATCTACGGCTTGCTTCAATTTGGCCGACAAACCATACATCGTAGTATTTAAGGGCGCATATTGCATTCCGGTATCGGCCACCACAATATAATAAGTTTCAATATCCGGATTAGGATCGACCGCTTCCATTGAATCCGCTTCAATATTATTTTCTACGGTATTGGCCGGAGGGGGTAATAAACTATCCACCGGCGTGGCCGATGAAATCATCCCTAAACTATCGCTGAGTTTTGTGTCGGAATTTGGACTTGGCGCATCTTGACAAGCCGCGAATAATAAGCCCATACCCAATAACCATGCTGTTTTCATGTTGGTTTGTTTTAAGTTTTAGTGGGGTAAAGATATTAAGCTACATGGAATTTATTAAATGAAATACTTAAACAGGCGAGCATTCCAATTCATTTGATGTTCAAACACCTAATTATAAACGATTTTATATGTATAGAATATGAATAACTAAATCTACAAAAGAGGTAATATTTGTTCATTCACCATTACTTTTGTTGCCATTTCAGCCATTCATTGTACAAAATAATGCAACAACAATCAGGTTCGGAAAAAAGTTCGTTTTTTAACCACGAAAGTATTCGCTTCGATATACTGCGTGAACGCGCTTTCAATTTACGTTGGGCCTCTTTACCCCACGATGTAATTCCGCTCACCGCGGCCGATCCGGATTTTCCTTGTTCACCCATCATTGCCGATGCGTTGAGTAAGTATGCGCAAGACCGTTATTTTTCATACACGCCACCGGAAGGAGCCCGTTTTTTTCGCGAAGCCGTGGCCCAACATGCCCTTGAAAAAAGACAAGTAAAAACAGCACCTAATTTAGTGTTGGCCGTCAACAGTGCCGCCCATGGTATTGAAATTGTTTGCAAAACATTTTTACAACCCGGCGATGAAGCCATCATATTCAATCCCGTCGATTTTTTATTTCGGTATAATATCGAAGCCTGCGGTGCCAAAGCCTTATCCTGGCCTGTCTCGGCGAATCCAAACCTGGAACTCGATTATTCCCTCATTGAATCGCAACTGAGCGCAAAAACCAAACTGCTTTGCTTGTGTAATCCCTTAAACCCCACCGGTAAAGTATTTACAAAAGCCGAATTGGAAACCTTGGGGGCATGGGCCAAAGAAAAAGGATTGGTGGTATTATCCGATGAAATTTGGAGCGACTTTGTATTCGACCAACAACCCTATGTGTCCATAGCGTCCATCGATGACGCGTATCGCCCCGAAACCTATATTGTAACCGGGTATAGCAAATCGTATGGACTAGCCGGTTTACGTGCCGGTACACTCATTGCCCCGCACCAAGCCGGTTTCGATCGTGTTTTCGAAACCAGTGCCCACGCCAGTACCGTACATGGTGCCAATATCATGGCTCAAGTGGCCGCAGCCACAGCGCTGAATGATTGTCAACCCTGGTTATCGGAATTTGTAGCCCATATCGAAGCCCAACGCAACTTAGCCGTGGAAAAACTCAATGCCATGCCCGGTATTCAAGTCTATGCCCCCCAAGGTTGCTATGTGGTCTTCCCCAATATAAGCGCCACCGGCATGGAATCGGCGCAATTACAAGAATTGCTATTAGAAAAAGCCCGTGTGGCCGTGGTGCCCGGCTTACCCCGTTGGTTTGGCAGTGGGGCAGAAGGACATATTCGATTGTCCTTAGCCACCTCCAACGAAATTCTCACAGACGCTTTAAACCGTATAAATACATTTTTGACGAACGCAATATGAAAGCAGTAATCATTGGCGGCGGTATTGCCGGTTTAACCTTGGCCGCCTGGTTGGCACAACAAGAAGAATGGGACATTCACATTTACGAACGGAATGAACCCATGAAGGCTAAAGGGCATGCTTTTTTAATTCATCCCGCTGCCGCCGCACTCATCGATCGCTTACCCGGCGTGATTAATCCATTGAACCGTGGCGAAAAAATTAATGCCTATCATCTTTACGACAACCAATATCAAGTTCATTTTCAAGAACCTCTAGAAGAATGGTTATGCATGCGACGCAGCGATTTACTGCTGTATTTAGAAAGTCTGCTAGCCGATGTGAACATTGTTTACAACAAACGCTTCCAACAATTTGAAGAAGCCGATGGCCGCTTCACCCACGCTGTTTTCGACGATGGCGAACGCATTGAAGCCGATGTATTCTTTGGTTGCGACGGGGTTCATTCGCCCGTACGCCAAGCTATTTTGGGCGATGTAGCATTTTCGCCCGTGAAAGTCAAAGAAATTGTAAGTGTTGTTCGCTCTGAGGAATTGGCTCAAAAATACCGCGGACAATTCAGCAAGTTTATTCATCCGGAAAAGGCATTGGCCCTTGGCTTTATTCCTTGCAACAACAACGAATTGGTTTGGTTCATGCAATTTGATACAACCTTACAAATAAATGACCTTGATTGTTCCGAAGCCATCCGTAATCATTGTTTAGATCTCGTTGCCGAATTCCCGCAAGATGTTCAAACCCTCATGGCTCAAAATAATTTTGACTATAGCTACGTTTGGCATTCCACCGATTTTAATTTATTGCCGGCATTTCATAAACAGAATGTCGTGTTACTCGGCGATGCAGCCCATGTTGCCTTACCCTTCACCAGCGCCGGGGTAGCCAATGCCCTTACCGATTCGGCCATTGTGGCTTCCCTGCTTCTCAAAAATAATAATGATTACCACGCCGCTTTTACGCAATTTTACGAAGCCCGTGCCGAAGAATTGCAAGGACATATCAATCAGGGACGCGAGTTACAACACGCTTTCTTGAACATAGAACAGGCTAAAAAAATGATTCCACTCATTCAAGTCCTCGAATCGCCCGACACGGTTTAAGCAAGAATTCTTTGGTACAGGATTGACAGGATTTGCAGAATTCATTCTTTAATTAGGATAGACAGGATTAGCAGAATTATAATCATGTCAATTCTTCCAATCCTGTTCCCAAAAAATCATGTTTTTTCCGCGGGCGGCCATCTGCATGAGGCAGAGCGTGCCCCTACGAACTCCGATTGCTTGGTGTTATTCAATCATGTCAATTCTGCCAATCCTGTTCCAAAAAAATCATGCTATCAATGCTGCCAATCCAGTACCCAAAAAATCATGCGACTTAGTGTATAGAAGGAATATTTATAAAATGCATGTATATTAGATGCTTCAATCTTTATGTATGCAACAATCAGAATCTTTGAGTTCGGTGCAAGACTTTAAAGGCGCTTACCCTAAACAAATTTGGGGACTCTTCTTCAGTGAAATGTGGGAACGCTTTTGCTTCTACGGTATGCGCGGAATGCTCACTTATTTCATGGTGTACAAACTCTTCATGGATTCAAAACAAGCTAATTTACAATACGGTGCAACCCAGGCTTGGGTATACTCCTTCACCTTCATTGGTGGTTTGTTTGCCGACAAAATTTTAGGCTTCCGCAAATCCCTCTTTTGGGGTGGTATGATGATGATTATTGGTAGTGTATTGCTCGCTATCAATCCCGATGAATTTTTCTTCCTCGGCCTAGCCTTCAACATCATCGGAACCGGATTCTTTAAACCTAACATTTCTTCCATGGTAGGGCAACTCTACCACGAAAACGATGCCCGCCGCGATGCCGGATTCCTCTTGTTTTATTCCGGTATTAATATTGGTGCTTTCCTAGGTGGTTATGTAATTACCATCGGAAAGGGGAGTGCCCTCGCTTGGATGTTCCCCGAAGCCATCCGCTGGAATGTGGCCTTCGGCTTGGCCGCTATTGCCATGACTATTAGCTTAGTCACCTTCATTTTTACCAAACGTAATCTCGGCCCCATTGGTTTACCCCCCGCTTCCTTGAACGAAAACAATAAATGGAAAGAATATGCCGTGTATATAGGCGCCGTTTTATGTATTCCACTCATTCGTATCATGGTAAAAAATACCACCTATACCGATTGGTTTATGTATATCATTGGTCCATTCGCTTTAATCTACTTGGCCTACGAAATGACGAAAAATACGAAAGCCGAAAATATGAAACTTGGGGCTGCGATGTTATTCATTGTATTCTCCATTGTGTTCTGGGCCATCTTCGAACAGGCCGGTGGTTCCCTCAGCCTGTTTGCCGCCGATAATATTGGAACAACCTTGTTTGGCTTCTGGGAACAAGACCCCAATGCCATCAATAATTCCGTGAATGCCTTGTTTGTTATTTTGTTTGCGCCCTTGGTTGGACTCTTATTCATTCAAATGGCGAAACGCAATATTGAACCCAATACCGTGGTTAAATTCGGATTAGGTTTTTTATTCCTTGGTATAGCGTTCTACCTGTTCTATTTTGTTCGCTTCACCGCCAATGCCGATGGCGTAGGTTCCTTGAACTTATTCACCTTCGCTTATTTCGTGGTCACCTTAGGTGAACTCTGTTTATCGCCCATCGGCTTGTCCATCATTACCAAACTTTCACCCACACGCTTACAAGGTTTTATGATGGGTATGTGGTTTTTGGCAAGCGCTTACGGACAATACGTTGCCGGACTCTTCGGGGCAGGCATTACCCCCGACGAAAGCGCCACGAAAATGGATAAAATGCTCATTTACACCCAAGGCTATAAAGATTTCGCCTTGTATGCGATTATTGCCGGCATTTTACTGATATTACTCACGCCGCTTATGCGAAAGTTAATGCAAGAGGTCAAATAAAAGCACTTACCTTTGATTGCTTGAAACGCTATTTAGCCATATTATTTTTAGGACTATACCTTTGCAGCTCCACCGAATTACACGAGTTGTTTAAACTGCCTATGTTGTATGTTCATTTCAACGAACATAAGTCTGAAAATAAAGCATTAAGCCTCATCACCTTTTTACATCAGCATTATAGCCATCATCAAGATCAAGACAATGATTGGCAAAAGGATTCTAAACTCCCATTCAAATCGTTTCAAAACGATTTCAACCACGTGCAATGGTTCGAAGCCCATGCCATTCACATCAGCCGCGAGTCATGGTTCTTATCCATGAAAAAACAAATCCTCCTGTCCAATCAAGTTATTCTTCCCCTCGAACAATTAAATGCAGTTTGGCACCCGCCCAAATCGATAGCTTAAGTTGCTTGCACAAGCAAACCTTGAATCATTGCATTTTATCATCTTAATTTATTTTTTATGAATCTTGTTCACGGGCACTTATTGCTCAATCACTTTCCCATCATTGGGGCCTTCATTGGCTTAGGTATTTTATTAGTGGGCTTATGGAAAAAGAATGAAACCCTTCAAATTACAGCCGCTTATTTAATTTTCATTATTGCTCTCATCACCATTCCGGCTTTTTATACCGGCGAACCGGCCGAGGAAGCCATCGAACATCTTTCAGGTGTTTCGCATAAGCTCATCCACGAACACGAAGAAGCCGCCGAATTGGCCTTTTTAGTGATGTTATTGAATGGGGCCATTGCCTTCGGTTATATTTTATTGAATCGTGTTAAAATGCCTTTGGCGAAACGTATGCCCATGGTATTGCTTATTGTAACCGCCATAACGTGTTTATTGATGGCCCGCGCCGGTTCCGAAGGTGGAAAAATTCGCCACCCCGAAACCCAAGAAAATGCCATGATGCCGACTTCGGGTGATTCGTCCAACAACGAAGAACACCACGAACACGAAGATTAATTTATCTACATAACCCTCGGATTATTCCGAATTGCCTTACTATATGCTGAGCAAAATCATTGCCTTTTCTGTCAAACAGAAATTAATCATTGCCTTATTTACCCTGGTTTTGATTGGTTTGGGAATTTACGAATTCACTAAACTCCCCATCGACGCCGTTCCCGATATTACCAATAATCAAGTACAAGTCATTACCGTAGCCCCTTCCTATGGCGCTACCGATATTGAACGCTTCGTGACCTTCCCCGTGGAACAAGCCAATAGCAATATTGCCGGACTCCATGAAATTCGTAGCTTCTCCCGCTTCGGACTCTCCTTGGTTACTTTGGTATTCCACGACGATGTAGATGTGTATTGGGCACGGCAACAAGTGGCCGAACGACTACAAACGGTCACGCAACAAATTCCCAAATCCATTGGTACGCCCGAATTAGGGCCTATCACCACCGGACTTGGTGAAATATACCAATATGCCGTTCGTCCGGCCAAAGGGTATGAAAACAAATACGATGTAACGCAATTGCGCACCATTCAAGATTGGATTGTTCGTAGACAATTACTCGGTGTTCCCGGCGTAGCGGAAGTCAGTAGCTTCGGGGGTAAACTCAAACAATACACCATTGAAACCGATGCGGCTAAATTGCAATCGTTCGGACTCAGTATTGCCGATGTGTACGATGCCGTTGAAAAAAACAATCAAAATACCGGTGGGGCATATATCGAAGAGGGTGGAACCGCCTTGTTCATTCGTAGTGAAGGACTCATTACGTCCATGGAACAATTGGAATTGATTTCGGTTAAAACGAATGCCAATGGAACCCCCGTATTGATTCGCGATATTGGCCACGTGGTGATTGGTCACGCCACGCGCTACGGCGCCATGTGTTATAACGACCAAGGCGAAGTGGCCGGTGCCATTGTCATGATGCTCAAAGGCGCCAACAGCAATGAAGTGATTCAAAACGTAAAAACCCGTATTGAAGAAATTAAAAAAACCTTGCCCGAAGGCATTGTGATTGAACCTTTCCTCGATCGGACGAAAATGGTGAACAATGCCATTCATACGGTTCGCAACAACCTCATGGAAGGAGCCTTGATTGTGATTTTTGTTTTGGTGCTTTTCTTAGGGAATATACGCGCCGGTTTAATTGTGGCCTCCGTCATTCCCTTGGCCATGTTATTCGCCGTTATCCTCATGAACTTATTCGGCGTAAGCGGCAACTTAATGAGTTTGGGAGCCCTCGATTTTGGACTCATCGTAGACGGTGCGGTGATTATTGTGGAGGCCGTATTGCATGCTATGATTGGCAGGAAATTATTACCCGGACAATCATTTTTTTCGCGTTCCGAATTGGAAGAAACTGTAGAGGAATCGGCCTCAAAAATGATGAGCAGTGCCGTGTTTGGACAAATCATTATTTTAATTGTGTACATCCCCTTGCTCACCTTACAAGGCATTGAAGGCAAAATGTTTAAACCCATGGCGCAAACGGTGAGCTTCGCACTTATTGGTGCCTTCGTATTATCCTTGACCTATGTGCCCATGATGACGGCCTTGTTCTTGAATCCGAAAACCTTACACAAAACGAATAAAGCCGAAACCATCATTCATGGCATTAGCGAAAAATACCAAGCCCTATTGAAAAAAGCCCTGCAATTCCCCAAACAAATTATTGCCCTTATTGTGGCTTTGTTTGTCATTGCCATTGGACTCTTCACGCAATTAGGCGGTGAATTTATTCCGGCCCTCGAAGAAGGCGACTTTGCAGTGGATACGCGTGTGCTCACCGGAAGTAATTTGAATACCTCGGTGGAACGCACCCAACAAGCGGTTCATGTATTGCTCAAACGCTTCCCCGAAATTGAAAAGATAGTCACCAAAATAGGAAGCGGGGAAGTACCTACCGACCCAATGCCGATGGAAGCCGCCGATATGATGGTGATTATGAAAGATAAATCGACTTGGGAACAAGCGAAAACCTTTCCTGAAATGGCCGAAAAAATGCAAGCCGTATTGGGTGATGTCCCCGGTATTACCACCGGTTTTCAATACCCGGTTCAAATGCGTTTCAATGAACTCATGACGGGGGCTCGCCAAGATGTGGTCTGCAAACTCTTTGGCGAAAATTTAGATACCCTCAGTGCCTATGCCGAAAAAATGGGCGCCCTTGTTCGTCAAGTAGAAGGAGCCAAAGATTTATATGTTGAACCCGTGAATGGTATGCCTCAAATTGTAGTGAAATACAATTACAATGCCTTGGCACAATACCATTTATCGGTCGATGCCGTAAACCAAACCTTGCATACCGCCTTTGCCGGTAGCGAAGCCGGGATGTTGTTCGACGATGAAAAACGTTTTCCTGTGGTTATTCGTTTAGCGGAACACGGACGTAATTCCGCCGACGATGTCAAGAACCTCTTGGTGGTTTGTCCCAACGGCAACCAAGTGCCCTTAAACTTACTAGCCGATATTCAAGTAATCAATGGGCCTAACCAAATTCAACGCGAAGATGCGAAACGCCGTATTGTAGTGGGCTTCAATGTGCGTGGCCGCGATGTGGAAAGTATTGTAGATGAATTGCAACAAAAAATGGCCAAAGAAATTAAACTCCCCGTAGGCTATTATGTAAAATACGGCGGCTCTTTCGAAAATTTAAACGAAGCCAAAAAACGCTTGGGCGTAGCCGTTCCCGTAGCCTTATTGCTCATCTTCCTTTTGCTTTATTTTGCCTTTAATTCCGTGCGTTTAGGCTTACTTATTTATTCGGCCATTCCCTTATCGGCCATTGGAGGAATATTCTTTTTGGCTGCACGCGGAATGAGTTTCAGTATCAGTGCCGGGGTGGGTTTCATTGCCTTATTCGGTGTAGCCGTATTAAATGGGATTGTGCTTATCAGCGAATTCGACCGCTTGAAAAAATTACAACATCTCAGTTTAGAAGATTGTATCATTCAAGGGGCCGGCTCTCGTTTCCGTCCGGTATTAATGACGGCATTCGTAGCCGCTTTAGGTTTCTTCCCCATGGCCTTAAGCAATGGGGCAGGGGCTGAAGTACAACGGCCTTTGGCTACGGTGGTTATTGGTGGACTCTTAGTAGCGACCTTACTCACCTTGTTCGTATTACCGGCCTTGTATTATGTTTCCGAAAAGAAAGCCCAAAACAAATTGAAAAGCAAAGGCATCAGTAATGCTGTTGTTTTATTATTGGGTATGCTTTCCTTGAGTGTCAATACCCAAGCCCAAGTGAGCATCAGTTTACCCAATGCCATTCAAAAAGGCATGCAACAACAAGCCGGTATGCGTTCAGCCCAAGCCTATGCCGATTTCAAACAGGCTTGGTCTAAAACAGCCCGCGAAACGCCACTCACCGAAGTGCTCTCCGAATTTGGACAATTCAATTCACCCGTATTCGATGGTAAAATTGGCGTAGTGCAACACCTTAAATTTCCCGGGGTGGTAAAACAACAAGCCAAGGCCTTAGCCTACGAAGCCGAAGCAAGTACTATTCAAATGAACTTAAATGGGTGGCAACTCGAAAAGGAAATTACCCGCTTGTATTACACCATCCTTTACCTCGACGAAAAGAAACGCATCCTCATGGAGAACGATTCCCTGTATGGTGAATTCACCCGAAGAGCGAGTCTGCGTTACGAAGCCGGCGAAAGTCACTTGTTGGAAAAAGTGAGTGCCGAAAATGCCCAAGACCAAATCAAATTGCAATTAAACGCCCTCAACAACGAACGCTTCCAATTGCAATTAACCTTCTCGTATTGGATAGGTGCCGATACCTTGTACGAACCCATCCCCGTATCTTTAAAAATGATGCCTCCTGCCCAAGCCAATCAACATATCAACCAACATATTTTATTGCAATGGCAAGAGAATCAAATTCAACAACAGCAAGCCAAACAACATGTGTTGCAAGCCTCCCGATTACCCGAATGGCAAGCCGGTTACTACGTACAAAGTTTTCGTTTTCCGAGCACGGTGGGTACGGGTCCTTTATCCTCGTATGGTGCTGCCGGATTAGCCTTGCCTTTGTTGGGGAATTCAAACCGCAAACGCATGGAAGCCTTAAAGTTCGAAGCCGATCAATTGCAATGGCAAAAAGAAAATACCCGCCAACAATTGGAACTGCGTAACCAACAACTGAACCAACAATTAAAACAACAATTGTCCACTGTAGCGTATTACGAAAACACCGGTTTAGAAAAAGCCCGCAGTATGTATTACCTCGCCGGCTTGCAATTCAAAAACGGCAGTATCAATTACCTCGATTGGATGATGCTCATGAACCAAGCTGTTAGCATCGAATCGAATTATATCGAGGCCATTCACCAATACAACCAAACCTGCCTGCAATGGCAATACCTAACGCTCGAATAATATGCCGGAAACTAAACAACACGCACTTCGCATTCAACAAGCACTCGTAACAGTTACGGTGGTATTATTCATTATTAAAATCATCGCCTGGCGTTTAACGGGTTCCGTGGCCATTTTAACCGATGCCCTCGAAAGCACCGTGAATGTGGTGGCCGGCTTTGTAGGTTTGTACAGCATTAGCCTTTCCGCCAAACCCCGCGATCGGGAACATCCTTACGGACACGGCAAAGTGGAGTTTATTTCTTCCGCCATCGAAGGCATTCTCATTAGCGTAGCCGGACTCATTATTATCTACGAGGCCATCGATAATTTTTATCACCCGCACGCCTTGCGTAAACTCGATTATGGACTCTTATTAGTCTTTGCTACCGCGGCCATTAATTTTGGAGTAGGGGTGTACTGTGTTCAAAAAGGAAAAAGTATGCAATCGCCGGTGTTGCAAGCCAGTGGTGCCCATTTAAAATCGGATGCTTATTCTTCCTTCGGATTGATGTTGGGTGTATTGCTTATTTTACTAACCAAACTCGCTTGGATTGATAGCGTGGCCGCCCTCATCTTTGCCATCATCATTATTGTAACCGGCATCAAAATTATTCGCAAAGCCGTATCGGGCATTATGGATGAATCGGACGATGCCATTATTGATGAAGTAGTAGAACTCCTCAACAACAACCGCCACGCCGAATGGATTGATGTCCACAACATGCGTGTGATTGATTATGCCGGTTTCCTGCACATCGATGCCCACCTCACCGTACCGTTTTATATCGACGTACAATCGGCCCATACCATACAAGAAAATTTCACCTCTTTTTTTAAAACCCGTTTCAATAATCGCGTCGAATTTTTTATACATACCGACCCTTGCATTCCCATTCAATGTGGCATTTGCCAAATGAAGGATTGTCCTAAACGCCAACACGAATTTGTACAAGCCTTGCATTGGTCGCACGACTCTATATTATCGAATCAAAAACATGCCTTACCTCATGCGTAAATCTTTTTATTTCTTAGTGCCTTGTTTGGCATTTTATTTCATGGCTTGTTCCAATAAAGAAGCCCAACCCACCGACACAACATCAAGCGAATCGGTAGCGGTTGAAAACGGGAACACCATCACCTTAACCGAGGCCCAACGTAAAAACATGGAACTCGCTACCGCCACCGTAACTAGCGGTTCCATTGCCGAAAAATTATTATTGAAAGGCAAAATCGATGTGCCCCCGCAAAACTTAGTCTCGGTGAGTGCCCCCTTGGGTGGTTACTTAAAATCGAGCCACCTCTTGCCCGGTATGCACGTGCGCAAAGGCGAAGCCTTGGCCATACTGGAAGACAAACTGTTTGTGGACATGCAAGAAGAGTATTTGTCCGAGTCTATCAAGCTCAGTTTATTGCGTATGGACAGTATTCGTCAGCGGGCCTTGTATGCCCAAAAGGCGGCCAGCGAAAAAACCATGCAAGAAGCCACCTCGGCCTGTCAACAACAAAACGTCATGGTGAATGCCTTAAAAGAAAAATTGCGTTTAATCAATATCAATGCGGACAAGCTCAAACCCGAAACCATTTCGCGCAGTATCACCTTGTATTCACCCATCGATGGCTTTGTATCGAACGTGCAAGTGAATGTAGGGAAGTACGTACAAGCCAGCGATGTTTTATTCGAGTTAGTGAACCCCGCCGATATCCACCTCAACCTCACCGTATTTGAAAAAGACATTCCCAAACTACATATAGGTCAGCGCGTGGAAGCCTTTAGCAACAACGATACCAGCCGCCGTTTCAGCTCCGAAATTATTCTAATTGGCAAAGATGTCAGTCCCGAGCGTTACGTAGAAGTCCACTGCCATTTCGAATCTTACCACGCCGATTTACTCCCCGGCATGTTCATGAACGCCGAAGTGATGTTAGATGGCGCCCCCGGCTTAATGGTACCCAATACCGCCATCCAACGCTTCGAAGGCAAAGACTACGTATTTATGCAAGAAGCCCCCTTAAAATTCAAAATGTTAGAAGTGGCTCGCCTCAACAACAACGGCAGCTCCTCCGGCATATCCTCGCCCAATATCCAAGCCAATCAAACCATCGTCACCCAAGGCGCCTACACCTTACTGATGAAACTAAAAAATACCGAAGCCGAGTAATTCGATTTGAAGCGCAGCGGTAAAACATTCTTCAACAATCTTCCTGCTTTCCGCGCTGCATGGCAGCCAGCTCCAATCAGGGCTATTTTTTCATCGTCTGAATCTTTCTTCAGCTGTTCTTTACCTATCGGTCGGTGTCCTCACCGACCGAAATCAATACTTGGTCGGTGAGGACACCGACCAATAGTAAAATATAACAATGAAATATTAATGAAAAAATTACCACAAACAGGGAGACGATTATATGATTTTAGGTAAAATCAAATCAGAATATTACGCCGAAATATTACGTTGTTTTAAAAATTCCAATACTGTAAAACGTCGCTTCAAGCAATATTTATAATGAATTGAAAGTTTTCATTACTTTATTAAGAACCTCCATATCTCACCTCCCGATCCGCCTTTCGCAGTGCATGGCACTTTGCTACAGCCGGGGCTATTTTTGCATCGTCCGAAACTTTCTTCAACTTTTCTTTTGTCTGAACTAAGATGCTCATGATTCAACGATTATAAGATGTAATCCACGTGCTTACACGCTTGGCGATACACCAACATCAATCTCTACCTCAACCGTAGGGGCGTGCCCTCGTGGCCGCCCGCCGTGAGACATCAATTACAGGCATATCATTGTGCGACTAAAACAATATAAATTCACCACCAACAATATCCCCTAAACCAACCGGTAGTGGCGCACCATTGTGCGACTAAAACAATATAGATTACCTATCGGTCGGTGTCCTCACCGACCGAAATCAGTACTTGGTCGGTGAGGACACCGACCAATAGTAAAATTTGAAGCGCAGCGGTTGAACTTTATTGAGCACCCGTCCCGTCTTTCGCAGTGCATGGCACTTTGCTACAGCCGGGGCTATTTTTTAAACGTCAGGAACATTCTTCATCAGTAGGGATTCATTCTCATTCTGTTTCTGCTTCTCATTCTTACAGACTCATTCTTCATATTCAACTTTTCTTTTGTCTGAACTAAGATGCTCATGATTCAACAATTATAAGATGTAATCCACGTGCTTACACATTTTGCAATGCACCAACATCAATCTCTACACCAAACGTAGGGGCTGTGTCTGCCTCAGGCAGATGGCCGCCTGCCGTGAGACTACCAAATTTGTAAAAGCCAGTCTCACATCAAAATGTACAAACACCAATCTCTACACCATTCCTAGGGACTGTGTCTACCTCAGGCAGTTGGCCGCCCGCCGTGAGACATCAAGTAAATGCGCACCATTGTGCGATAAAAAAATATTAATAAAAATTGAAACATGAAATAAAATCAAAAAAATATTACCTATCGGTCGGTGTCCTCACCGACCGAAATCA
>JBPCSZ010000043.1:0-2551 GCA_051006655.1 Chitinophagaceae bacterium | reverse complement strand
AACATCTTTCAAACTTTTGAAATAACTTTCATCGGTTTTACCCATATTAAAATCGCTGAGGTCGAAAATCTTTTTCCAATAACTGAAACCCAAACGAATTTGTTCTTGTTCGTTGGTACTGGGGTTTAGGCGTTGTTCGTAACGCCAACCGTTATTGAGTTCAAAAATCAAATAACGTTTATCGTCGGTTACATACATTTTCCCTTTTTTGGCCATGATAATTTTATCGTTGCCTCGGCCGGAAGTATGATCGTAAATTTTAATATCGTGTACCGTTTGGTTATCGGCTTCTTTCGACGAAATGTATAAGGTATGATTGGGAATTTCGCGGTAGAAACGGCCGGGCTTTATGGTAACCACGGGCTTCTTATTGCTAATATCGTACAAGAGGCGCTTGGCCTTCAATTGGGCCTTCGGAATAACATGGTTATTGAAGAAAAAAGAGGCTACGGTTAAGGCGCAAATAAACAAGAACAAGGGGCGAGCAAAGCGGGCCATCGAAATACCCGAGGCTTTCACCGCCACCAGCTCCGACGATTCGCCTAAATTCCCGAAGGTCATGATGGCGGCAAACAAAATGCCCAAGGGCAAGGCCACCGGTACCAAGGTGAGCGATAATAAACCAAGGAATTGCAAAATGGTGGTGGCATCGAGTCCCTTACCAATGAACTCATCAATCCACACCCACATAAATTGCATGATAAAAATAAACCACGTTACCAAAAACGCTCCTATAAACGGCGGTATAAACGAGCGAATGATAAAACGATGGAGAATGCGCAAGGGGTAATTTTTCACAAAAATAAGTCCGCTAAAGGCATACCGCCTTTAAAAATACCGGAATTAACTGCCAATGCGGTGCATCAAGTTGTGGATTTGCGAATCCCACAACATTTTTTGATCGGCAATGTCATTTTTTTCGGCAAAATCGGTCACGGTGAGCAAGGTTTGGTTGGTAACCGGACTTTTTTCGATGCGGAATTCGAAGTATTCGTCCGCACTCATCCAATCCCAGCGGTAAACCACATATTCGTTTTCTTCGTAGGCCACCAATTCGGCTTCTTCCACGCTTCCTTTCCATTCAAAATGGAAGCGGTCTTCAAATTGACTCACTTTGTCGGCAAACCATTCGCCTAACCCGGAAGGGGTGAACAAAAATTCGTACAAAATGGCCGGTGAGCAACGAATTTGGTACTCTACATTATATTTTTCTCGCTTTGCCATGAATCAACATGTTATGGGTACAATAATAATCGAAAATTTGAATCCACAAAATAATTTATTTAATTTCTTGTCCCATGTTTAAAAAAATGTGAAAATATTTTTTTGGGTCTCAGAATTTTAACAATATATTTGTTAAGCAAGATGTTATCGACTTTGGAAGAATGAGTTGTTTGAATTATGCAGCGCCATTATTATTTAACTTAAACTCACGTTTTTGGTATGTCAATGCGTCAACTAAAGATTACGAAATCGATCACGAATCGAGAAAGCCAGTCCCTAGAAAAGTACCTACAGGAAATTGGCAAGGTCGATTTAATTACCCCGGAAGAAGAAGTTTCTTTAGCCATCAAAATCAAACAAGGCGATGAACGCGCCCTCGAAAAACTCACCAAAGCCAATTTGCGCTTTGTGGTTTCGGTGGCCAAACAATACCAAAACCAAGGTTTATCGTTAAGCGATTTAATTAATGAAGGGAATTTGGGACTCATCAAGGCGGCCCAACGTTTCGACGAAACCCGCGGGTTTAAATTCATCTCCTATGCCGTTTGGTGGATTCGCCAATCCATTCTTCAGGCTTTAGCCGAACAAAGTCGCATTGTACGCTTACCCTTGAATAAAGTTGGCTTGACCAATAAAATCAACAAGGCCTATTCGCAACTCGAACAAGAATACCAGCGCGAGCCTTCGGCCGAAGAATTGGCCCTGGTACTCGATATCAATACCGACGAAGTGGAAACCACCTTAGGGGTAGCCGCCCGCCATGTGAGTATGGATGCTCCTTTCGCCGATGGCGAAGAAAATACCCTACTCGATGTGCTGTACAACCCCAATGCTGCAGAAACCGATGCGGAAATTGAACACAACGAATCCCTACGCGATGAAATTGAACGCTCCTTGTGCACCCTCACCGAACGCCAGAAAGACGTATTGAAATTATTCTTCGGCATTGGCGTGGATAATCCCCTAAGTTTGGAAGATATTGGCGACCAATTCGGCTTAACCCGCGAACGGGTGCGGCAAATTAAAGACAAAGCCATTACCAAACTGCGCTCCGCTTCCCGTAGCCGTTTACTCAAGAACTACTTGGGCTGTTAAACCCATTATCCCCCAAATTCAACCCGGTTTACCCGCTTGCATAGCCCTATTTGTGCATATTCCAATAGGTTATCCACATTTTATTCCATAGGAAATCACAAATACACACACCGCAGTATTTTACCCCTGTTTGCAGTGGTTTAAACTTCGATAAAAACTATCTTCGTCGCTCTAAAAATTACTAACACGTGCGTCTGAAATCATTAGAAATTAAAGGATTTAAGAGCTTTGC
>JBPCSZ010000042.1:0-5424 GCA_051006655.1 Chitinophagaceae bacterium | reverse complement strand
CTTTACCCCACTCAGCACTTTCCGTTTGCCTTCGGGTGGTTTTGTGAGCAGTATTGCCATAGATCCCGACGATGACAATAAAGTGTTTGTTTGTTATTCGAACTACAACGTAAACAGTTTGTTTTATACATCCGATGCCGGTGTTACTTGGTACTTAGTGGGTGGCAATTTGGAAGGTTCGGGGAATAGTTCGGGCGCGAATCCGAGTTTGCGTAGCATTGCTATTTTAAAAGATGAAACCGGGAAAAAACATTATTTCTGTGGCACGAGTGTAGGCTTGTATTCAACCGACACCTTAAAACCCGGCGCATCGGGCAATAATTTTACCACCTGGGTACAGGAGAGTCCCGATGGCATTGGCAGTGCCGTAGTTACCGATATTCAAACGCGTTCGAGCGATGGGTATGTGGTGGTAGCCACGCATGGTAATGGCGTATTTGAAAGTTATTATAGCGGACAAATTCCACCGAATGATGGCACAGGCACGGTATTGAATTACAATGTATATCCCAACCCCGCCAACAATCAATTGAACATTAGTTTTGAACTCGATATGACCTCGAATATTCGATTGGATGTGTTTAATATGTTGGGACAAAAAGTAAAAACCTTAACCGAGGGACAATTCAAGCCCGGCTTTTATACCTTGCCGTTCGATTGTTCGGGCTGGGCCAATGGGTATTATTTAAGTACCTTGTACACCTATGGCCGAAAAGCACAACAAACACGTCGCATCCTGATTCAGCATTAACTTCGCAACATGAATATCCGTTGGATTCTTTTTTTATTACCGTTTTTTTGGATGGCTTGTGCCGAAGAAGATTATATTCCCAAACCACGGGGATATGCGCGCATCGATTTCCCGCAAAAAAACTACCGACCTTTTAACGGTGAAGGATATCCCTATAATTTCGAATACCCGGCGTATGGGGAGATTATAAAAGATACCCTTTTCTTTAATGAAAAAACAGAAAATCCGTGGTGGATTAATGTGGACTTCAAGCAATGGGGTGGACGAATTTATTTGAGTTATAAAGAAATTGGCGGGGCAAATACCTTGCCGAAATTATTGGAAGACTCCTACAAAATGTCGCATTACCATACCAAGAAAGCCGACTATATCAATGAGCCTGAATTTCACACTCCCAATGGCGTACATGGTTTGTTTTATGATGTAGGAGGCAATGCGGCCTCAGCCTTGCAATTTTACGCCACCGATTCGCACCAACATTTTTTACGCGGTGCCTTGTATTTTGATGTTACGCCGAATGTAGATTCATTGAAACCCATCAATGAATTTTTACGTAAAGACATCGAACATTTTATTCAAACTCTAAGCTGGAAATAATGATTATTATTGATGATATTTTAGTGTCGGACGAAATTATTACCGAACAATTTATTTGTCGTTTAGACAAATGCAAAGGCGGTTGCTGTGTGGATGGCGATGCCGGTGCCCCACTCGATAAAAGTGAACTCCCTAAAATAAAAGAAGCTTTCAAGGTGGTGAAAGATGAATTGTCGGAAGCCGCGATGAAAGAAATTAAACGGGTTGGCGCATACGACCAAGACCCTTTCTTTGGCTATGTAACGCCGGCCATTGATGGGGGCATTTGTGTGTATGGTTATACCGATGAACAAGGGGTTGTAAAATGCCTCATTGAAAAGGCATACAACGAAGGGCGTATTGATTTTAAGAAACCCATTTCGTGTCACTTATACCCGATTCGGGAAGTGAAACAAAAAAATTATCATGCCTTGAATTACGAACCGCGTGAAACCTTGTGTGCTCCTGCGTGTAAAGAAGGGAAGAAGCAAGGGGTTGCGGTTTATACGTTCTTAAAAGAACCTTTGATTCGACGTTTTGGGGAAGATTTTTATAATGCGTTGGAGCATATTGCGCAGCATAAAATGAATGAGGAATAAAATTGATTTTTTTGTCTCCACTTTTTTATAAAAAGTGGAGCAAAAACATCGGCTTCCGAAAAATAGCTAAAAATGCTTCTGATTTATTTTATGTTCCACTTTTTTAGAAAAAGTGGAGCAAAAACATCGGCTTCCGAAAAATAGCTAAAAATGCATCGGTTAATTTTACGTTCCACTTTTTTAGAAAAAGTGGAGCAAAAACTTCGGCTTCCGAAAAATAGCTAAAAATGCCGTTTTTTATCGGAAATAAAAAAGCTATGCATCGGCATCACTTTATTTGGCTTCGGTAGATAGAACCAAGCGCCAATGCTTCATTCATCGAATGAATTATGTTTTTATTTCAACGATAAAAAATCGTCATTTTCTTAACGCTATTTTTCTAAGGCCGAACCGAGATTCATGTTGGTGTAATACCTGTTCGCTGTTCGCTGAAACTGTTTACTGATTTGCTGAAACTGCTTACTGTTTATATTTCTGCGATAAAAAAATCGTCATTTTCTTAACGCTATTTTTCTAAGGCCGATTCCTAACGAAAATATTTAAGTAAAAAACAATATCCCTTAAAACAAATTAGCACCAAACCTTTCAAACGCCTCTTTTAACAAGGCTTCCCGATGATTCGGATGAGCGAGTTCAATTAAGGCATAGGCCCGTTGCCGTAAATTTTTACCGTACAAATTCGCAATACCGTATTCGGTGATGACGTAATGCACGTGCGCACGCGTAGTAACCACACCGGCACCTTGTTTTAAAAACGGAACAATTTTCGAAGTCCCCTTTGAGGTCATGCTATTCATGGCAATAATGGGTTTCCCCCCTTCCGATAAATTCGCACCCCGAATAAAATCCATTTGTCCACCCACCCCACTAAACTGATAAGTACCCATCGAATCGGCACAAACCTGTCCGGTTAAATCAATTTCAATGGCGCTGTTTATGGCCACCACTTTCGGGTTCTTCGCAATCACATAAGCATCGTTTACATAATCGGATTCTAAAAAAGCAAACTCCGGATTATCATCCACACGTTCATACAAGCGTTTCGAACCAATGGCAAAGGTGGTAACCACTTTTTGTCGGTGTTTCTTTTTCATGCGGTTGGTTATTACTCCTTGATCGAGCAAATCAATAATGCCATCCGAAAACATTTCGGTGTGCACACCCAAGTTTTTATGATTCCCCAAACAACGCAAAACCGCATCGGGAATGGTGCCAATGCCCATTTGCAAAGTAGCACCATCCTCAATCAGCGAAGCACAATGCACGGCTATCTGCTCATCGGCATCGGTGAGTCCTTTAGCATAATTCACTTCAGGCAAATCGGTATCGGCTTCTACTAAATAATCAATATCACGAATGGAAATCAAACCATCGCCTAAAGTACGGGGCATATTCCGATTTACTTGCGCGATCACAATTTTCGATTGTTTGATAGCAGCTTTGGTAATATCCACCGATACACCCAAGGAGCAATACCCGTGCTTATCGGGCGGTGATACATGAATCATGGCCACATCCACCGGCAATAAACCACTCGAAAACAAGCGGGGAATTTCACTTAAAAAAACAGGAATATAATCGCCCCGTTGTTGATTCACAGCGTTGCGAATATTGGCCGAAACAAACAAAGCATTGAAATAAAAACTCGACGGATTTTCGGCATCTTGCAATTGCAAATCACCCAAAGTACTCAAGGAAACAATTTCTACTTGCTTGAGTTCCGATGCCCTATTCCCAAGGGCTTTCGTTAAATACACCGGCGTAGCCGCACTGCCTTGAATAAATACCCGTTGTTCCGATTGTATGCAGGCCACAGCCTCTTCGGCGCGGACCCATTTCGATTGCTTGGCCATAAGCCGCAAAGGTACGTTAGATGCGTTTTACCATTTGTATACAATACCGCCTTGTATAAACGCCTCGGTGTAAAAAACAGAATTAAACAATAGCCAACATTTGCCCAAACCCACTTCAGAATAAAAACCAAAATGCTTGGTTGGGAAATATCGAAACCCATTGGTCAACTCAAAACTAATGGGCCTTGGCACGGTATACTCCGCTTCCACACGCGATGTATGGGCCATTGTGTACATCTGCATATGAATTTTCCCATATCCCAAACCGGCCCCGGCGTACGCATCCCATTTGGGGCGTTTCATGTAATGATAATTACCGCGAACAATGCCGGTAAATTCATAGGCTTTTACGCCCGATTCAAACTTGCGGTATTTCAATTGAATCGTATCCCACCCATCATCCATCCAACTGAACTTAGTTCTACTATACGAAAAATTCAAACCAACACTCCAACGGTTGCCCAACATATATTCTCCTTTCAACATCAAGGGTCCATACCCAGTAATTTTATTGCTGGTATCGGTTATTCTCGAACGTGCATAAGCTCGAATAATACTTGGCACACCAACCCCGGCGGTTAATATAAATTTCCCTTTATACACCGCCGCATTCGACGCATCGAAATTCGATTGCGCCTCACTGCGAACAGTAAACATTACAAGCAACACTAAAAATAAATACCTCATTGTAGTTTATCGTTTTGTTTGTGACGCAGCGCATCGCGTTGCGTTTTCTTTTCCATATTTCGTTTAACCGCCTCGGTTAAATTCACCCCGCATTGATTCGCCAAGGCCGTTAAAACCCACAACACATCGGCCATTTCATCGGCTAGTTCTTTCCCTTCATCACTTTTTTTAAAACTCTGGTCGCCGTATTTACGCACCATCAAGCGCGACAGTTCCCCAACCTCTTCCATTAAAATTCCCAAATTGGTCAACTCGCTGAAATAGCGCACCCCGTGGGTTTTAATCCACGTATCCACTTGTTCTTGCAAGCCGGTTAAACTCATTTCCTTTTCCATAAAATGTTATAAAGATACACGATTTATTCGCGGTGTAAACTATCAATCCAAATGGTAACCGGACCGTCATTCACCAAGGCCACTTGCATATCGGCCCCAAACTCGCCTGTTTGTATGGGTTTCCCCAACTGCTGACTCAACTGCGCAATCACCGCCTCGTAAAGCGGTATGGCTTGCTCCGGTCGAGCCGCTTCAATGAAGGAAGGGCGATTGCCTTTTTTGGTGGAGGCATGTAATGTAAACTGACTCACCAACAAGATATCGCCGTCTACTTCCAACAACGATTTATTCATGAGTCCCTGCTCATCGCCCATCACCCGCAATTGCGCTATTTTACCGCACAACCATTGGGCCTCCTCGAGCGTATCGTGTACCGAAATGCCCAAGAAAACTAAATACCCTTTTTCAATTTGGGCACAACACCGCCCGTCAATACTCACCGACGCCGAACTTACCCGTTGAATCAATGCACGCATAATAAAAATATTTTCAGACCTTTACCGAATGAAAACGCAAATTACATTAAACACGGCGTTGCAAAACCTACCCAACGAACTTCATTTTACCACAGCCCGCAGTGGGGGCAAAGGCGGACAAAACGTGAACAAGGTAGAAACCAAAGT
>JBPCSZ010000041.1:0-19906 GCA_051006655.1 Chitinophagaceae bacterium | reverse complement strand
CATCTCCACCACCATTTTATACGAGAGCGGTACCAAACACCACCAACTCAGTAAACAAAAATTAATGGCCGTATTGCTTGGCTTCGCTATGGCCTTCGCTACTTTATTGTTGCATCAACCTCATGCTTAATTCAACAGAATTTACATACACCTTACACGAATTAGATACGGTTGTGGCAACCTTACTGCGCGATGCCAATAACATTCGGCATTGGGCTTTCGATGCGCCCATGGGGGCCGGAAAAACCACCTTGATTCGTGCCTTGTGTTATGCTTTGGGTACCACCGATACGGTGAATAGTCCAACGTTTGCTATCATTAACCCTTACCGTTCAAATACAAACCAAGCGATTTATCATATGGATTGGTACCGATTAAATTCGGTGAACGATGCCATTGAAGCCGGGGTAGAAGATTGTCTCACTGAACCCGAGGCATGGTGTTTCATTGAGTGGCCCGAACGAGCCACGGAATTATTACACCCGCCGTATTGGGCAATTCAAATACGTATTGTAAACGAGGATACGCGTTGTTTAACACGCACCTTAATGGCTTAGGCATACATACTATCGCGCAACTCTTGCACCTTATCGTTTTCGAGGTATTCTTCATACGTCGAAATACGATCAATTAAACCTTTGGGGGTTAATTCAATAATGCGGTTACATACCGAATTGGCAAAGGCCAAATCGTGGGTAGCCATCAAAACCACTCCGGGGAAATCAACCGTGCCATTATTGAAGGCGGTGATACTTTCCAAGTCGAGGTGATTGGTGGGTTCATCGAGTAAAATTACATTGGGGTTTTGCAACATCATACGGCTAATCATACAACGTACTTTTTCACCCCCGCTCAATACTTTGGTTTTCTTGCTTAACTCGTCGCCGGTAAATAACATTTTACCAAAGAAGCCACGCAAGAAATCTTCATCCACATCGGTTACATTGGCCGGAACAAACTGGCGCAACCAATCCATCAAGTTCAATTCGTTTTCAAAATATTTCGAATTGTTATTGGGCAAGTAAGCTTTGGTAATGGTGGTACCCCAAGTATACGAACCACCGGCAGGATCCATTTCGCCATTAATGGTTTCAAAGAAATGCGATACGGCCAATTGGTTACGGCTAATTACCAAAATTTTATCGGTACGGGCTACATCAAACGAAATATCGTCGTAAAGTACTTGCCCGTCGTGCATGGCTTTTAATTTTTCCAATTTCAACACATCGTTCCCCACCGAGCGTTCCGGTTTGAAAATAATACCCGGATAGCGACGGTTACTGGGTTTGATTTCTTCAATCACCAACTTTTCAAGGGCCTTCTTACGCGAAGTAGCTTGCTTACTCTTACTGGCATTCGCACTAAAGCGAGCAATGAAGTCGAGCAAATCTTTCCGCTTCTCTTCCATCTTCTTGTTCTTGTCGCTAATTTGACGAGCGGCCAATTGCGAACTTTCGTACCAGAAGGTATAGTTACCGGTATAAATATTGATTTTACTGCGGTCCACATCGGCCACATGGGTACAAACGGTATCGAGGAAGTGACGATCGTGACTCACCACAATGGCGGTGTTTTCATAATCGGCCAAAAAGTTTTCGAGCCAACGAATGGTTTCTACGTCGAGGTCATTGGTCGGTTCATCAAGCAAAAGAATATCCGGATTACCAAATAAGGCTTGGGCTAATAATACCCGCACTTTTTGTGTACCCGTTAAATCTTTCATTAAGGTTTGATGCAAAGGTTCTTTGATGCCTAAGTTGGCCAACAATTGCGCGGCATCACTTTCGGCGGTATAGCCACCCATTTCACCATATTCGGCTTCCAATTCACCGGCACGTAAACCATCGGCTTCGGTGAAATCTTCCTTCATGTAAAGGGCATCTTTTTCTTGCTGAATATCCCACAATTTTTTGTTGCCCATTAATACCGTATTGAGTACGGTATATTCGTTGTACTCAAAATGGTTTTGTTTCAACATACTCAAGCGTTCGCCCGGGGTAATGGAAACCGTTCCTTTGTTGGGCTCTATTTCGCCGCTGAGGATTTTCATGAAGGTACTTTTACCGGCCCCATTGGCGCCAATAATCCCGTAGCAATTTCCTTTTACAAAATTGATGGAGACCTCATCGAATAAAACGCGTTTCCCGTAGGCCAAAGAAACATTGTTGGTACTTAACATAGTGCAAGTGTGTATTTAAAGCGGGTGCAAAGGTAGTTGAATATTTGTATTCATAGGAAAGCCTTACTTTTACGTTCAACATCGCAACGTTATGCCATTTTTAAATGAACTCTACGATTATGTTATTGCGCCCGAAACAGCGCAACGCGAATACAATGCCACCCAAATTGGTTCCGTTATTATTCCTTTTCAAGAAATAGCCACCCACTTCGATGAGGTGGATTTATTTGTTTTAGGTTGTGGGGAGTTTCGGGGCGAAAATACTGCGTGGTCCTACAATGAAGGTCCCAATGCCGTGCGCGAAGAGTTATACAAACTCTATTATTGGCATGCCGAAGTTAAAATGGCCGATTTAGGGAATATTCGTCAGGGGAGCCAATTGGCCGATACGGCTTCTGCCTTGCAATATGTATTGAAAGAATTGGGTGCCTTAGGAAAACGCGTCTTGGTGATTGGCGGTTCGCACGATTTAACCTTGCAACAATACAATGCCTGCAAAGCCAACCAACAAATCATCGATATGACGGTGGTCGACATGTTGGCCGATTTAGATGATACCGAAGGGGAGCGCTACGATAATCACCTCATGGATGCACTAACCGGTATGCCCAATTACATGCGTCACTTCAATTTAATGGGATTCCAAAGCTATTATGTGAACCCTATGCTCATTGAAACTTTCCATAAACTGCATTTCGATTGCATTCGGGTGGGGAAAGCCCGCGAAAACATGGAGGAATTAGAACCGGCCATCCGCCGTTCGCATGTGGTGAGTATCGATATCAATGCCATTCGCTACAGCGATGCACCCGCTAATAAATTAGGGTCTCCCAATGGATTTTATGGCGATGAAATGTGCAAAATCACCCGTTTTGCCGGTATGGGCACCAATTTATTGTCTTTGGGAATTTATGGTTACCGCGTTGAGGCCGATACCGAACGCATCACGGCTAAACTCTTAGCGCAAATGGTTTGGTATTTTATCGATGGCATTTTATTGGCTAAAGCCGAAGCCCCCCTCAACGATCAAGAACAATTCTTGGAATATACCGTCACCATTCCCGAAAACCGCGCGGTATTTCTTAAAAGTAGAAAAACCAACCGCTGGTGGATGCAATTGCCCGATGGCGGATTCATTCCCTGTACCTACAACGATTATATCACCGCCTGCAGTAATCAAATTCCAGAACGTTGGTTGCGCGAAGTTGAACGCTCCGTATAAGTCGCTATAGCATGAAAACGGTCAAGGCCATTCGATACGAACAAGGCATTCCACAATTGGTGAACGATTGCTTGGTGGAAGAAAATATGCTACACATTAGCATAAACGGTTCTCCCTACACGGTAACCATGTGTAGTCCAAACCATGAACCCGATTTAGTCCACGGTATTTTAATATCCGAAGCCGTATGCTTACCCGGCACACAACCTGTAGTGCAAGTGGCTGAACGAAATGAGGAAGGAATCATCATCAAGATGGATGCCATTATTCCGGAACATCAATTAGGTTCCGGTTTTCTGATTAAACGAAATTTAACGTCGGTGTCGAGTTGTGGTTTATGTGGACAGGTTAATGCCAAACAAGAATTACTTGGAGAGCCTTTGCCACGTGTTTCAGCCTTGCCCCCCGAACAGATCCTGTCCTTTTTCGAAACCATGAGCGCTCATCAAACCAATTTTCAGCAAACCGGTGGTTCTCATGCGGCGGCGGCATTCGATGACATGGGGCGTTGTTTGGCTATTCGCGAAGATATTGGCCGACACAATGCGGTTGATAAGGTTATTGGGGCTTTGTTTCAAAAACAAAACCTGAATCAGGCCGCTTGTTTATTGGTCAGCGGACGAGTTTCATTTGAAATTGTCAGTAAATGTTATCGGGCCGGAATTCCTCGTTTGGCCGCCGTATCGGCACCATCCTCAATGGCGGTTTTTTATTGCAACGAGAAAAATATTCAATTGTATGGTTTTTGTCGAAATCAACGGATAACTTGCTATACACCCAATGAGGTGAACGTTTAAGCAAAAACAACATTAAGATGTTAGTCTTGTTTTTGGGGCTTGTATTGTAAAAATTTCGTTATTGAGCCGATACACATGGGTTAATAATTTAAGTATTTTGTAAAAATTTAAGAAACTATAAATTGCCTGAAAACATTGGTTTTCAATCATTATAAAAGCAATTTGGGAAATGAAATTTCGATTTTTTTTTGAATTACTCACATTTTAATAACACAGGTATGTATCTCGATTACTACCTTTGTATAGATTAACCCTCTTTTGTACAGAACCATACCGATATGAAAAAAGCGATACTTTTTCACCTGTTCATGATTTGCGCCCTGTTTTGTGTGAACCAAACAGTTTATGCAAACAACATCCGGGTGACGGATGTGGTCATGACTAACCAAAATGCTGCGACAAAAACCGCCAAGGTTCGTTTCAATTTGTCGTGGGAAAATTCATGGAGAACCAACAATGAACCTAATAACTGGGATGCTGCTTGGGTGTTTGTAAAATACAAAACACAATCGAGCAATACTTGGCAACAGGCTAAGTTGAGTACACTTCAGGCTAGCCATACAGCACCGTCAGGCTCCACCATTATGCCATCTAACGATGGAATTGGTGCTTTTGTATATAGAAGCACAGCAGGTTCTGGAACCTTCACTGTAAATCAGGCTGAATTGCAGTGGAATTATGGCGATAATATCCTCTCTTCCAACGAACGCGTTGAGGTAAAGGTTTTCGCGGTTGAAATGGTTTATGTGCCAACTTCTACCTTTTATTTGGGCAGTGGTGGTTTAGAAACCGGCAGTTTTACAGATGGTTCATGGACAACCGGCGGGACTATTCCTTTTAAAATTTTATCGGAAGCTACATTAGGTATCGATGACTCTATTGGAAAATTATGGGGAATTGATGCTACTATTGGTGGATTGTCATCCGATCCGGAACGCAAATTATCGGCCGCTTACCCGAAAGGTTATCAAGCCTTTTACAGTATGAAGTACGAGGTTACTCAAGCGCAATACCGCGATTTCTTGAATTCGTTAAACCGTGTTCAACAAGAAGCACGCATCTCTCATCCGGTGGTGGGGGCTTATGCCGGTGGTTGGTATTACGATGGTACTCAAATTTTAGAAGATGTAAGTCCACGTTTCCAACCGGCTAATCGTATCGGACTTCGCGTAGTAGCCGATCCGGGTCCCGGAAAACCCTTGGTGTTTGCTTGCGATTTGAATCCTTCTTCAAGTCCTTATACCGCTTCGAATCAATCGGATGATGGCGAATGGCTTGCAATGGGCCAATTGAGTTGGATGGATTTAGCCGCCTATTTAGATTGGGCAGGCTTACGCCCGATGACGGAATTAGAATACGAAAAAGCAGCTCGTGGCGACCAATACCCGAACGCGTATGAATACGCTTGGGGAGATAATGCCATTCTAGGTGCCGACGATATTGCATTTGGCGGTACAAAAAATGAAATTAATCCGAATGGCGCTAACGTTGCTTTCGATAATAACATCAATGTTCAAGGTCCAATGCGTGTGGGCAACTTCGCTACGTATAATGCCGATCGAAATAAAGCCGGTGCTTCTTATTATGGCATCATGGAATTAAGCGGTAATGTAAGCGAACGCGTAGTAACCATGGCAACACCGGCTGGTTCGGCGTTTACCGGACTTCATGGAAATGGGGTTATTGGAAACAATGGAAATGGTACACAAGTATATTGGCCCGGTGCCAATAATGGTGAAGTAGTGAATGCTAATGGAACCGGTTTCCGTGGAGGAAGTTGGTTCGGTGGTGATAGTTACTTGTACGTTTCCGACCGAACGGATGCCACTACGGTGAGCAACATCCGTAATTTCGACTTTGGTGGTCGTGGTGTACGTACAGCCCCTTAAATTATTGTATAATCTCATTGCTTACTCTGTAAAGAAAAACTCATGAAAAAATTGACAATCCTATATCGAAGCTTGACCCTGGCCACGGGCTTGTTGCTTGCACAGTTCGGTGCAAATGCACAATACACGGGTGGAAGCGGGAAAGGAGATACCGTAAATCAGTATCAATATACACAGTCGGTTTCATCGAATGCGGGAACTTACGCAGCTACCATGCTTCAAAATAATGGCGATACTTTATTGTATTCTGCCGATGGTAATTTCGACGGGGATATTGATTCTCTGATGGCTAAAATTGCCGATGCCCCCGGTGGTAATGAATTAGGTTCTGTTACCATCAGTACGCAACGTTTTGCCAATGGCTTCTTTAATAAAACCGAACGTTATTTTGTGCCACGCAAATCGCGCATCATGCCGGCTTCGAATGGGGATGCCTATTTGTCGTTATACTTCAGTCAAAGCGATTTTGATGCCTATAATGCCCAAGCACAGTATCAATTGAAAGTACCTGTAAACGGCAGTGATGTTCAAAATTACAAAGCCAATATTCGTTTAATGATGAGTAGTGGAAGTATTGAAACCGCCAACTTAAATACAATCCCGGCATCGGATGTTGTATACCATGCCAATGGCGCTTATTGGGAAGTAAAAGCACCTATTGTTGGTGGTGTTCAAGGCGATTACATGTTAACCACTAACTTTACCTCCTTGTTAAGTGCTGCCCCAATTTTCCATTTTGCACAAGCTCCGGTTCTCGGCGATACAATTACTAAAGTAATGTTGGTATGGCAAAGCGGTATTGGTGCTACCGGTTACGAATTACGCATCAGAAAGCAAGGTACTTCAACATGGACTTCTTACCATGAAGTAAATCCATCTAAATTGATGGAACTCGCCTTCAGTACCAATTACGAAGTACAAGTGCGTGTGAAACAATCAGCCACTATTCAATCTGAATTTACTACAGTTTACACCTTCAATACACCTAATAATCCATCATTCTTGCCCGATTGTATGGCACCTACGAATGTGAATGCCGGTGATATTGGTCCACAATCAGTAACCATCAGTTGGGATACTGCTTATAATGCCGGTTCATACTTTGTGTATATCAAATTGGCTTCCGATACCTCTTGGGGTGCCGGTGGAGGAACTACCACCAACAACAGCAGTTTGACCTTCAATAGCCTAACACCCAATACCACGTATGAATATCGAGTTCGTACCAAGTGTTTGACCGGAACAACACAAAATCAAAACAGTGTGTTCTCACCAATTTACGAATTCACAACAACAAACCCTTTACCCGGTTGTTTACCGCCTACCGGTATTGAAGCCGCAGCAACTAGTCCTAGTTCAGTTATTGTACGTTGGAACCCAAGCCAATTGGCCACCAATTACCATGTTACCTTAATGCCAGCCTCTCAAACATCATGGGTAGGAAGCGGTGGTTTTACCGTATCGGGGAATACCGCTGAATTCAAATACTTACAACCCATGACGGATTATAAGTATAAAATTCGTTCTATTTGTCCGGTAGGAACTTCTTCAGGTAATACCTTAAGTTTATTCTCGGATGTGTACACCTTCCGTACAGGTTATAGCGGAAAACCCGCCATCGACCAGAACGTGTATTTTTATCCAAATCCAACCGGCGATTTAGTAACTGTCGATTACCTTACAACCGATCAAGAACCTCGTGTATTGTCGGTATTCGATATGACCGGTCGTTTATTGCAACAACAAACTTTAGCCTCTATACCGGGTCGTAATAATGCTCAATTGTCGTTGAAAGCATACACCAACGGAATGTATATCATCCAAATTCAATCGGGCGATGCTATTCAATTTGTAGGCCGCGTGGTGAAACAAGACTAATAAAATAAAAATTCCTTAACTCGAAGCGCCACCCAATTGGGTGGCGCTTTTTTATCACCGATGTCATTACCCTCGCACTGATTTTCAGGAGCAGGATGGACAGGATTATCAGGATTGATTCACTGCTTACTCGCCCTGCTCCTCGCACTGATTTTTGCACTGATTTTCAGGAACAGGATGGACAGGATTAATATGATTAGCAACACTGTTTTCTCGCACTGCTTCTCGCACTGTTTTCTCGCCCTGTTTTCGTTTAGGCATAAAAAAAGTCGGTTGCAATGAACCGACTTTTTTAATTAAGCCATTGACTTATTTCAACTTACGAAGAATATTGGGTGATACCGCATTCTTATGAACCAAGATGGCGGTGGTTTTGTATTGGAAAAAAGCTTTCGATACATACAAATAGCCTTTGTAGTCGTTGCTTTCTCCCCACGAATTTTTAACCATATAATATTCCTTACCATTTTGATCTTTAGCCAAACCTACAATATGCATACCATGATCGTCGGTGGTGGTATAATTATCGAAGGCTTCTTCGCGTAAAGCCGGTGTAATGTTACGTTCCGCTTTCGGGCCATCGAACATGGTTTTGATTTCATCGGCACTCATGTCTTCCAATTCTTTTTCAGGAACAATAGCAACCCCATTTTTCCAACTGAAATATTTTTCACTCACATCAGTAGCCCATGCTACGGTATAGCCATTCGCCAAGGCTTTGTCTACCACATCCGTCATTTCATTCAAAGGCAAATTATACACTTGTTGTAAGCTCCAATTATCGGGAACCATCATCACAGTTTGTGTGTAGTAGGGAACATAAGTGTACGAGGAGAATTCTAAATATTCGTCGGGATTAATACCAACCATTTCATCGGCAAATGTTTGAGGGGTATAGGTTTTTCCTTTATAGGTAAAACTCTCGGGGGCTTTACCTAAATAACTATCCATAGCCGCCGTGAATGCCGGCAACCAATTCTTGGTGAGTTTACCATTCTTGTTTTCTACCACACCTTTCAACATGCCTTCCAAGACAGCTTGCATTTCACCAAACTGATTTTTCTTCGTACCATAGTTTAATCCGGTATATACCTCGTAGGGTACCATGCCATATTTTTTATAGGTCGACATAACATCGTGTAATTCACCGCCATCGCCCCAACCGGTAGCGCCGTGCATGCGCACATAATTGCGAGCCCGTTCAATATAGGCACAACGGGCTGTGTATAATTCCGATAAATCGATAAACGATTTACCTTGACGCATCATTTCACTTTCTAAAAATGAATTGCCCGAATAACTCCAACAAGTTCCTGAACTACCTTGGTTTTTGATGGGCGAATTTTCTAAATTAATCACCGATGTAAACTTGAACTTCAGCTTCGCGCTGTCCGATTGGTTCGCCCGCAACGAATTCACTAAATTGTCTTGTGCCTGCAAAGCCCCTAAAGCCGAGCCTGCCATCCATAAGGTAAAAAGTAATTTTTTCATACGGCTAAGATACAACCGCCCTTGTTTACCCCAAGTATTTAACGAGCTTGAAAAAATCTTAAAATTTACTTACCATACGCCGAATAATACCTTGTTTTGTATGGAGAATAAGCATATAATTCCCCGTATGCAAGCTTACCATTTGAATCCAAGTATTATTTCCTTGTTGCTCAAATCGTAATGTGGTTTGTTGACCATTTAAGGCAATGGCCTCTACCTGTTGAATATCCATCGGTTCTTCCATGCTAACCATCAATACACCTTGGGTTGGATTCGGATAAAAACGCACACCCTCGTGGGTAGGAATTTGTTCAAGGCTATTGGGATTGCTCACAATAAATTGTCCCATCATACCGCCATCTTCATGGGTTAGCATATGGCAATGATACATGTAAGGTAACATAGGGTCGGAGAAGGTGGTGAATTGGGTTATAAAGCGAACTACTTCTTGCGGACGAACCATCACAACATCTTTTCTTCCTTGTTCAACCAATGGAGGGGCTTGTCCGTTTCGATCTAAAATATAAAATGGTACATCATGAATATGAAAGGGATGCGAAATTGCCGAGTTATTTGTTAAGGTCCAAATTTCGGTATTGTTCAATGGAATGGTATAATTAATCACATTCATGTCGAACATGGCATTATTAATCATGAAATCCCCATTGAGCTGATTGGGACCCATTTGCGCGGGCATAAAGGTTAACGTACGCGTGATATTCGATTGGGCTGCCGGAATTGGCGTATTGCTTACCAACGATGTTGGAATGATAGTGATGCCTCCTAGAATGGGTGCTCCTACTTGCAAGGCCAATAAATTAAAATTGGTCCCATTGAGTGGATTCGGATTATAGCCGGTCATCACCAAGCCCGGACCCATACCCGGATAGGTTGCCCCATAATACCCATTCGGTAATTCAGCGGCATAACTCATCAGGTTAATGGTTTGCCCTTGGAAATTGCTTAAATCCACCAAAATTTCAGCGCGCTCACCCGGAGACAATAATAAACGAGTTAAGTTTACGGGATTGTTCAATAACCCGCCATCGGTACCTATTACATGGAAATTCATATTATTGGTAAGTCCAATATTAAACACCCGTTGCGATGAACCATTCAACAAGCGTAAACGAACTACTTGTGCCGGTACATCCACGAATGGATTGATAGTAGCATTCACCATCACCGCATCATCGTTGTTCGACATCACCGTAATTTGATTGTTATTGTCGAAATCTTTGGTTTGAAGGGCCAAGGGAATATCATCTACGCCATAAGTTCGGGGTAAACTTAAACCGGCTTCCTCGTTATCGCGAACAATAATGAAACCGGCTATTCCTTTAGATACATGCATATTGGTTTTATGATGCAAATGCGGATGATACCAATAGGTAGAAGCATGGTCGCGTACGGTAAAACTTGGACTCCAAGTAGTGCCGGGTAAAATCACCGTGTGCGGTCCGCCATCGTTGTATGGGGCAACATGCATACCATGCCAATGCATGGTAGTAGTATCGCCAATTTGATTATTTACGTTCAAGGTAATGGAATCGCCTTTTTGCATAATCAGCGTAGGCCCTAAAACCGGTCCGTTCACACCCATAGTTTGGGTGGGTGTACCGGCATAAAAATTAACGGAACCGGTTTGCAAATTCAAATTGTAAACGGGGCCATTCAATACCGGCGGAATCAATAAAGCATTTTGAGCCAAAACTAGTGTTCCTGAAAATAAACTCAAAACCAAGAAGTAGATTTTTCTCATGGCAATTTTTTTTCAATAATACAATGCTTCGAATGTACGATGTGTAACTAAAGTTACATCTTTCCAAAACCTGAAAATAGCTTACAAAGTATACGGCATCAAGGCCTCGGCCATGTTGCGATCGTTGCTCAATCGCGGAACTTTATTTTGTCCACCCAACTTGCCTTCCGCTTTCATATAATTGACGAATGCCCCGGCTTGCAATGGGCGAATACGAAGCACTTGTAATATATTGCCTGTAATTAAATCGTTGTAATACACGTTCTTCAAGCGTAAAGCGGCATCTACTGCTTCAGCGAAAGCCATTAAATTGGATGGCACATTTTGAAATTCAATGAACCATTCATGATAACTCGGTCCACCATCTTGCGATACAAAAGGGGCTACTGTAAATTCTGTAATACCAATGCCCATTTGGTTGGCTACCGACAATAACGCATGTTCCACTTCCTCGCCAATTACATGTTCGCCAAAGGCCGAAATAAAATGCTTGATGCGTCCCGTAACCACAATGCGGTACGGATTTAATGAAACAAAACGAACCGTATCGCCAATATTATAAGCCCACAAACCGGCATTACTGCTAATAATCAAGGCATAGTTTTCGCCCAAGCGCACCTCGCCTAAGGTCAAGCGGGTAGGGTGTTCGTTGAATATTTCACCCGCCGGTACAAATTCGAAAAAAAGTCCCGACCAGGTATTAAGTAATAAGCCCTCTGCCTGCTGACTGTCCTGAAACGCAAAGAAGCCTTCGCTGGCCGGAAAGGTTTCAATGGTATCGATGGGTTTACCTAAACTTTCCATCAAGCGTTTCCGATAAGGCTCCACATTCACACCTCCGTGTACCATCAAGCGTAAATTGGGAAAAAGTTCGGTAATGGTTTTACCGCTCTTGACTTGTAAGCGATCAAAATACATTTGCATCCAAGGTGGAATACCGCTAATGAGCGTCATATTGCGATCGATGGTTTCTGAAACAATAGCATCGAGTTTGGTTTCCCAGTCGTCAATGCAATTGGTTTCGTACGAAGGCAATTGGTTTTTTCGTAGATAGCCGGGCACATGATGATTGACTATGCCACTCAAACGCCCGCTCAAAATACCGTTCATGGTATCCAATACCGGCGAACCCGATAAAAAAATCATATTTCCGTCCACAAAATCGCTATTACCCGTTTCGGCTATATAACAAAGTAAGGCATTGCGGGCCGCGGCAATATGATCGGGCATGCTTTCGCGGGTAATGGGAATATATTTAGCGCCGCTAGTGGTGCCGCTGGTTTTGGCGAAGTATTGCGGTTTCCCCGGCCATAAAATATTGTCTTCACCTTGTTTAACCCGTTCGATATAGGGTTTCAAGGCTTCATAGTCGCGAATGGGAACGGCTTTGATGAAATCGGCATGGCTTTTTATGGAAGCAAACCCATGGTCTAGTCCAAATTGCGTTTGCATGGCCTTTTGCACCAATGCTTGGAGTTGGCGGTCTTGATAGGCTAATGCTTGGGCGGCTTTTCGACGAATACCGGCGTGAATCCATGCGGCAAGGGGTTTGGCAAGCACCGATTTGAAGGCCATAGGCGAAATTTTCGGCTACAAAGATGCACCAAAGCGTCGATATTGGCTTTTAATAGAAAAAAAACAAAAAAAAGGTGGAAAAGAGGTTAATTTCATTTTGCTTGAAACGAAATAAAGATTATCTTTGCACTCCCAATTTAAAATCCAAGGCTATGTTTGCTATTGTCGATATTGCTGGTCAGCAATTCAAAGTTAAAGAAAACGACCAACTGTTTGTTCACCGCTTGCAAGGAAGTGTAGGCGACGTAATCGATCCGAAAGTATTGATGACTGCCAATGGCGGTTCTATCGCTATGAGCGGTTCGGCTAAAGCTGAAATTGTTGAGCATTTGCAAGGCGATAAAGTAATTACCTTCCACAAGAAGCGTCGTAAAGGGTATACCAAGAAAATTGGTCACCGCGAAGCCTTAACGAAAGTAAAAATCACATCGATTGCTTAATAGCATTCATTCCATTAACCATAACAACCAAATACTATAAGTCATGGCACATAAGAAAGGTGAAGGTAGCGTAAAGAATGGTCGCGATTCGCACAGCAAACGTTTAGGCGTTAAGTTGTTCGGCGGTCAATCGGCTAAATCCGGTAATATCATTATTCGTCAACGTGGAAACGTTTATCACCCCGGTGATAATGTTGGACAAGGAAAAGATTTTACTTTGTTCGCCCTCAACGACGGTACTGTTACATTCCGCAAAACCAAGGAAAAAACGATTGTTTCTGTCCTTTAGTCGTTTTTTTTGCTGTTTTAATGAATTTTTTTACGAAAACATTTTGTAATTAAAAAAAATTACATATGTTTGTCTTCGTAAAATTCATTTTCTAACCCTTAAATTCAAAAAAAATGGCAACAGCAAAAAAAGCCGCACCAAAAAAAGCCGCCGCTCCTAAGAAAGCCGCCGCACCAAAAAAAGCAGCCCCTAAAAAGGCCGCTGCTCCTAAAAAAGCCGCCGCCCCTAAGAAGGCTGCTGCAAAAAAAGCCGCTCCTAAAAAAGCTGCAGCTCCTAAGAAAGCCGCTGCTCCAAAAAAGGCTGCTGCTCCTAAGAAAGCCGCTCCAAAAAAGGCCGCTGCTAAGAAAGCCGCTCCCAAAAAGAAATAATTGGGACCAACAAAACAATAACGTAGCAATTACGTCACAAAACCCCGCCTCAAGCGGGGTTTTTATTTATAAAACCTGTATGGCAATTATTTCGAACGATATTGTACAAGCCAAGGCTTTTTTAGATGCCGGACAATTGGTGGCCATTCCCACCGAAACGGTGTATGGCTTGGCCGGCAATGCCCTGAACCCCGAGGCCGTTGCTCAAATTTATGCCATCAAACAACGGCCCTCCCACAACCCCCTCATTGTTCATATCGCCTCCATCGACCAATTGGAAAGCGTGGCCCGCGATATTCCCGATACCGCCTGGCAACTGGCCGCATCATGTTGGCCGGGGCCACTCACTATGGTATTGAAGAAACAAGACATTGTGCCTAATGCCGTAACCGCCAACCAAGATACCGTGGCGGTACGTATTCCCGACCACCCCTTGACCTTGGAATTATTACAAAGCCTCGATTATCCCTTGGCCGCCCCCAGCGCCAATCCATTTGGGTATATCAGTCCAACTAAACCCGAACACGTAGCCGAACAATTAGGTTCTAAAATTCCCATGATATTAGATGGCGGCCAATGCCGTTTGGGAATCGAATCCACCATCATTGGCTTTGATGGAGAAACACCGGTATTATACCGCCGTGGGGCCTTCAGTATGGCATCGCTCGAAGCCTTGGGTGTTTCGATGAATGAACATAAACGTGGCGAGGCCATTACACCCGGCATGTTGAAACAACATTATTCGCCCCGCAAACGTTTTGTGGTGGCACCGAACCTCAATGAACTCATAACCCAACACGCTCATCAACGTATCGGTGTTTTAGGTTTTGGTCCGATGCACTTCGAAAGCGATGTGCTATGTTACAACCTCAGCGAAACGGGCGATATAGCCGAAGCCATGTATCATCTGTTCGATTATATGCACCGTTTAGATCAAGCTGATATCGACATTATTTTGGCGGCCTATTTACCCGATACCGATTTGGGTCACGCCATCAACGACCGCCTGAACCGCGCCGCAGCACAATAGAAGCGGAAGCGGGAAAGCGGGCGCGTGGGGTTATTTGTTAATTACCTCGCTTTCGCTTTTCACACTCGCTTCGATTTTTTGTAGCGCATCGGCATCGCTTTAATCATCGGTTTTCCCGTCTTTCGCGGTGCATGGCACCTCGCTACAGCCGGGGCTATTCTTTAAGCGGCAGATTCTTTCTTTATCTTTTCTTTTTACCTATCGGTCGGTGTCCTCACCGACCGAAATCAATACTTGGTCGGTGAGGACACCGACCAATAGTAAAATTTTTTTCCCTTTGCGATCGGGTGTAGGTATTCACTTATTTAAACTTCCATGGATTTTTAACCCAACAGGTGCAGTACCATATTTTATTGGACATTCAGGGCTTTCAGGAGCATTGGCCTTTTATAGTCCGAAAGAAAATTTATTTGTAGTTGGAACAGTAAACCAAATTGCACATCCCGACATTTCCTTTAGGACGATGATTAAACTAACGCAACAACTTTTGAAAAAATAAGAAGCAACCATCTTAAAATTCTTAGACGCACAATGGTGTGAGACGCACAATGGTGCGTCTCTACGGGTTGGTGTAAAAAATATTGTTTTTTGCCGGTGCAGAAAGAGAAGAAGAAAGAATCTGCCGATGAAAAAATAGCCCCGGGTGAAGCGTTACCCCGCAATGAAGCGAAGCGGAATGAGGAGTAAAAGCGGAACACGGGACGGGGGCTCAACAAAGCGATGCTGATGCGCTTCAAAAAAGAAAAACTTCTTAGTTGTATGTAAAGGTGCCGTGCTGTGTGCGAACTTCCACCGATTTCGTTTCGGCGCTTTCAATGAACCCTACGATGCGCGCCTCTACATTGAATGTTTTTGCGATGGCGATGATGGCCTCGGCAGTTTTATGGTCGGTATACATTTCGAGGCGGGTGCCCATGTTGAAGACTTGGTACATTTCGTGGTAACTGGTGCCCGCGGCCGCTTGGATGCGATTGAAAATAGGGGGTGGTGTGAAGAGATTGTCTTTCACGAGGCGTAAGGCACCGGGTACATATTTCAGGCACTTCGATTGGGCGCCGCCGGTGTTGTGAATGATGCCACGAATTTGTCCGTGAAACTCGTTCAGTACCGGCTTGATGATGGGTGCAAAGGTTCGCGTGGGCGATAAGAGCATTTGTCCAATATTGAGTCCATGATCCCCTTCGTCGGTCATGCGGTGTTGGCCAATATAACAAACCGATTCGGGTAAGGTATTATCGTACGATTCCGGATACTGTTCGGCGTAATGTTTGCTGAGCATATCGTGGCGTGCACTGGTGAGTCCGTTGCAACCCATACCGCTATTATACGCCGTTTCGTAAGTGGCTTGTCCGAAGGAGGCAAAGCCCACAATCACATCGCCGGGTTTGGGGTCAACGCGTACTACGTGTTGGCGTTCCAAACGGGCAAAGGCGGTATAACCCACATCGATGGTTTGAATGAGATCGCCCACATCGGCGGTTTCACCACCGGCCATGTCGATGTGCAAACCGGCTTGGCGCCAGCTTTCCAGCACTTCTTCGCAACCTTGAATGATGGCCGCAAGCACTTCCTTCGGAATGCGGTTTTTATTGCGGGCAATGGTGGACGATAATATAAAATTGTTGGTGGCGCCACTGCAAATCATATCGTCGGTATTCATCACGATAGCATCTTGGGCAATGCCTTTCCAAACCGATAAATCGCCGGTTTCTTTCCAATACAAATAGGCTAAAATCGATTTGGTGCCTGCCGTGTCGGCGTGCATAATGCAAGCGTGGTGGGCACTTCCCGTGAGGGTATCGGGCAGAATTTTACAAAAGGTATTGGCATATAAGCCATGGTTCAGTCCTTGAATGGCAAAATGAACATCTTCTTTTTGGGCTGAAACCCCGCGTTGGGCATACAAATCGCTCATGGTGCAAAGATGCAACGAAATGTGGGAAGATGCTTGGAATTAGTCCGGTGTATTGGAAAAATAAGCCATGAATTCCTGCAACGCCAAATAAGGATACTGTTGTTGCAAGTCCCGACACAGTTCGGCTTGTTGTTGCAGGAAGCGTTGGTGGGCCATGCTTTGTGTATCTTTCGGTTTATGCGTACGGGCTTTGTGCAGTTGTTCCATAGCTTCCATCGGGGGCAAGGCTTCGGGTTTGATGCAGGTATCGCGAAAATGTTCCCATACAAAGCGCGTGGCGGTATAATTGGGGTGCACCATATCGACATCGAAGAAGCGGTAATCGCGGAGGATGTCCATTACGAGTTCGTAGGCCGGGAAATAATAGGTGTTTTTCAATTGATGCACGGCTTCAATGAGTCGGGCTTTACTGCGGTTATTATCAATTACACCGTCGCGGATATGGCGCACCGGACTGATCGTACACAGCACGCGTAAATTTGGGTAGGCTTTTTGTAGTTGGTCAATAATAAGTTGCAGTTCGGATTGTATGGTGTTTGCCGACAGTAATTCTTTTTCGAACCACTGATGCGGGGCGCGGTGGTTATTGCTGACGTAAATACCTTCTTCGCGGTGGCGATAAGCAAAGGCCGAACCGAGGGTGATGATTAACACGGAGGTTTTCGACAAGGCTTCGTGAAAGCGCGTAATGGCGGTATTGATGGCGTGGAGTGTATCGTTCGGATTTCGAAATGAAAAATCGGAATGGTGGTACCAACTGTGCCAATATTCGTTGAGAAAAAATAAATCGGCTTCGGTGTATTGGCGTTGGTGCAAAACATCGTGGAGGGCACGCACCAAACTGAGCGGATTGAATAAAATGCCGTGTGAATTTTGTAATACACGGAAGCCGGATTTTTCGAGGTATTGCCCCATTTGTTCCGTGAAGCAGGAGCCCATCAGCATGATGCCTTCGTGGTGTTCGATGCGGGGTTCAAACGGCGGAATATGGATGGGCAATTGAAATTGCATGGGGTAAAATTAGGCATGATTCAAGGAAATGCCATTTTTTGTTTTATCACAGATTCAATGATGCTGAATCACAGATTGGGGCGCTACCGCTTGGTTTAACAGCCGGAACACGGATTTAATAAGGATTGCGTGATTACACGGATTTACTGCTTCGCAGTTCGCTGACACTGTTCCCTGTTTTGGACGCGGATTTAAAATGGATTGTATGATTACACGGATTTACTGCTTCGCAGTTCGCTGACACTGTTCCCTGTTTTGGACACGGATTTGATATGGATTGTATGATTACACCGATTAACTGCTTCGCAGTTCGCTGACACTGTTCGCTGACACTGTTTTCTGGCACTGTTTTCTGGCACTGTTTTCTGGCACTGTTTGCTGTATTTCTATTACGATAAAAAAATGATAAAAAAGTAATAGGCATCAATGCGCTTCATTTTTTATATCACCTTTGCAAAAACAAATTCAATGAACGCGCACGAAATTGATTACGCCATTCACGGGGAAGAGATGCAACATGTATCCATTGAACTCGATCCGAATGAAACCGCCATTGCTGAAAGCGGGGCCTTTATGATGATGGATGAAGGTTTGCAAATGGAAACCATTTTTGGCGATGGCAGTAAACAAGAAAGTGGTTTATTGGGCAAGTTGATGTCGGCAGGAAAACGCATGCTCACCGGAGAAAGTTTGTTTATGACGGCGTTCACCAATGTGAGTCATGGGAAACGCACCGTGCATTTTGCGTCGCCTTATCCGGGTAAAATTATTCCCATGAACTTGGCGAAATTAGACGGTAAAATTGTGTGTCAAAAAGATGCGTTCTTGTGCGCCGCTAAAGGCGTATCGGTAGGCATTGAATGGCAAAAGAAATTAGGCACCGGCATCTTTGGGGGCGAAGGTTTCATTATGCAAAAATTAGAAGGCGATGGTATGGCCTTTGTGCATGCTGGTGGACACGTATTTGAACGTGTATTAACGCCCGGCGAAGTGTTGAAGATTGATACCGGTTGTGTGGTGGCCTATACCCGTGGCATCGATTTCGATATTCAATATGTAGGGGGTATTAAAAATACCTTGTTTGGGGGCGAAGGTTTATTCTTTGCAACCTTACGCGGACCAGGTACCGTTTGGGTACAATCTTTGCCTATTAGTCGTTTGGCTTCGCGCATTATTAGTTATGGCGGTATGAAGCGCAAAGAAGAAGGCAGTGTATTGGGCGGAATTGGAAACCTCTTGGATGGCGACGGGTATTAAGCCGCATCAATTTTAAGGGAAGTCATAGTGAGTGATCCACCCAAGGCTTCGTCGTTGAATAATTCAACGTGTTCGTTTTTTTCTTGTAAGGCTAAAATGTATAAGAGTGGCAAGTAGTGTTCGGGCGTGGGGATGGCCAAATCGAAGGCGCGGCCTTGCTTCCGAAATTCAATCAAGGTTTGATGGTCGCGATTTAAAATGGCCTTGTTCATTTTATGGCGGGCTTCCAAGGCCCAATCGAAACCAAAGGGTCCGGCATTGAGTTTGTCCCAAGCCACCATACCCAAGTTGTGCACCATATTGCCACTACCAATAATTAAAACGCCTTTACGGCGCAAGGAAGATAATTGTTGTGCAAGGCGGTAATGGCCTTCGGGACTTAAACTCACATCTAAGCTCAGTTGAATGACCGGAATATTGGCCAGGGGGTATAAATGTTTAATCACACTCCACGCGCCATGGTCGAGTCCCCAATCGTAATTTAAATTAACGGGTTGTGGTTTTAATGCGGTTTGAATATCGTGGGCTAAGCTTGGGCTTCCCGGGGCGGGGTATTGCACTTCATACAATACCCGTGGAAAGCCACCAAAATCGTGAATGGTTTTAGGGCGTTCCATGGCGGTCACTTGGGTTCCTTTGGTTTCCCAATGCGCCGAAATACATAAAATGGCTTGTGGAATGGGAATTTTCAAGGCCATTTTTTTGAAGCCGCGAACGAATACATTGTCTTCTATGGCATTCATAGGGCTTCCATGTCCTAAGAATAACAAGGGCATGCGTGGGCTGGCTTGAAGGGTATCGCT
>JBPCSZ010000040.1:0-3856 GCA_051006655.1 Chitinophagaceae bacterium | reverse complement strand
GGCAAACCTTATTTCGCGAACCAAGAGAATATTAATTTTTATACGCATCAGGCGCAACGAAATACCTTCCTCGATTATTCGTACGAGGAATTACCCACGCGAGCGATTCCGGATGTTTTAGTGCAAACAGAGACACCGGTATTAAAAACAAATTTGCCCACAACGCCTTTATTGAATGAGGTGATGGAAGACGATTGCTTTATTTATAATTATTACAACCTCGATCCGCAATGGTTGGCGGAGCGTTCGGGAAGACGAATTTTGTTATTGGAACCTTCGGTGTTTACGCAGTATGCTATTTCGGATTCGAACTTGAATTGGTTCATTCAATTGGCGCTGTACTTGATTCCGAATATTGAAATTATTACAGCCGAGTTTTATGATATTCGTCCAATGATACGCGGTACCATTTATTACAAAGAACATCCCTTCAACCGCTATGAGGGTGTGTGTACCGAGCGCGATTGGTTATGCGATTTTAATAAATCGTTCCCATCATTTTTTGCTTATTGGAAGCAGGCTAAAAAACAATTGATGCGATGAAGCCGGACTTGGATATTGTTTGGCTGAAACGCGATTTGCGTCGACACGACCATTTGCCTTGGCATTATGCCGAACAGGGTGGTCGACCTTATATCGTATTGTTTTTATTCGAACCGAGTTTGTTGAATTATCCGGATACTTCGTTGCGGCATATTCAATTTCAATATCATGCGGTACAGTCCATGAATGACGCGTTTGCCGAAAGCAAGGTATGGGTGCATACGGCTTATGCCGAAGCCGTGGAGGTGTTTGCGTATTTGAATGAACACTTTGCGATTCATACGGTGTATAGTTATCAGGAAAGTGGGGTGCCGGTTACGTGGGTACGCGATAAACACGTGGCGCAGTATTTTAAACAAGCGGGGATTGTGTGGCATGAATATCAGCGCGATGGTATTGTGCGGCGCTTAAAGAACCGTTCCGATTGGGATGCGCGTTGGCAGTATATGGTGAGTCTACCGCCCTTGCCTGCCATAACATCGAACACCGCCATTCAAATTGATTTACCTTTTTCGATTCCTGCTGATATTGAAAAAACGTGGAAGGATTACCCCAAATTATTTCAGCCGGCAGGTGAGCAAGCGGCGTGGAAATATTTAGCCTCGTTTATGTCGGGAAGAGGTATTAATTACCAACGCCATATTTCGAAACCTTTGGAAAGTAGAACGGGGTGTGCCCGCTTATCGCCGTATTTGGCCTGGGGGAATTTATCGGTAAGGCAAGTGTATCAATACATAAAACAACATCCGAATTATGCGAAAAATAAACGGGCTTACGATGCGATGTTGATGCGTTTGCATTGGCGTTGTCACTTCATTCAGAAATTTGAAATGGATTGTGACTTTGAAACGCAGTGTGTGAATCCGGCCTATGAGGGTTTACAGTATTCGAACAATGCCGATTGGTTGCAAGCCTGGGAAAATGGACAAACGGGTTGGCCCTTGGTGGATGCTTGTATGCGATGTTTGCAAGCTACGGGTTGGATTAATTTTCGGATGCGGGCGATGTTGGTATCGGTATTGTGTTTTTATTTGGACATGGATTGGCGGCAAGGCACTTACCATTTAGCGCGTTTGTTTTTAGATTATGAACCCGGTATTCATTATCCGCAATTTCAAATGCAAGCGGGTACCACAGGAGTGAATACCTTGCGCATTTATAATCCGGTGAAACAATCGATGGAGCATGATCCGGAAGGGGTATTCATTAAGCAATGGGTGCCTGAATTGCGTGATTTGCCTACGGCGTTTATTCATATGCCGTGGACTATGACACCCATGGACGAAGCGTTTGCGGGGGTAAGAATAGGGATTGATTATCCGAAGCCTTTGGTAGATGCTGAAACGGTAGCGCGTATTGCCCGTGCCCGTTGGTGGGCGTTTCGAAAACAGGACAGTGTGAAGCAAGAAAATGCGGGGATCATTGCGCGGCATGTGAGGCCGAGAAAGAAGCCGTTGCGAAACACTTAATTTCGTTTACTAGAATTATTCTTTTTAAAATGAAATACATTTGAATTTATACTACGCGTAACGGAATTGAACAATATTCTAGCACGCGATTTTTTTATAACCTATTTAAATAATCGTATGAATCGATTGCGACAAGCCACTAAAATTTATTTTACCCATTACCAAAAATTGGTAACTTTGAAAAAACAAGTCAACATGGGACGAAATACCTCTATTTCATTGGGCGAACATTTTGAGGAGTTTATTGAGCAACGTATACATGATGGGCGTTTCAATAATGCCAGTGAAGTGGTTCGTGCCGGATTACGTTTATTAGAAGAAGAGGAAAACAAAGTGACGGCTTTGCGACACGCTATTAATAAGGGCATACGCAGTGGTCGTGCGCAAGATTTCAATCCAAAAAAACACCTTGAATCGTTACAGGCGAAGAAACGTATCAATGGCTAAGTATTACTTGACGAAGCAAGCCGTTGATGATTTGTCTGCTATTTGGAACTATACGTTGGATACGTGGTCGGAAAAGCAAGCCGATGCCTATTATGCTTTATTAATAGCCTCTTGCCAAGAAGTAGCTAAAAAGCCAAGCTTAGGAAAGGAATATAATGTTGTTCGCGATGGCCTTTTTGGTTTTAAAGCCGGCGAGCATATTCTATTTTACCAAGTTGTTTCAGCGCATGAAATTGAGGTGGTGAGAATCTTACATGGCATGATGGATTTGAGAAATGCAATTTGAACTATACTTAAGTAACAAGAATCACTTGAATAAAATGGTATGAAAAAATCGGATCTCCCTCAAAAAATTTGTTTGGTTTGTCAACGCCCTTTTACCTGGCGCAAGAAATGGGAAAAGGTTTGGGACGAAGTGAAGTATTGCAGTGAGCGTTGTAGGAGGAGTAAAAACAATACCCATGAAAAGCATTAATCTCCTCTTCCCCCACCAACTCTTCGAGCAAAACCCCTTGCTTGAAAGCAAAACCATACCGGTGTATATCATTGAAGAATTTCTATTCTTTCAACAATATACTTTTCATCAAGCGAAATTAATTTTTCATCGGGCATCGATGATGGCGTATGCCGATACCTTGCGCCAACTGGGCTACACGGTGCATTATATCGAAAGCCATTCACCGCAAGCCGATATTCGAAAAGCCATTGAATTCTTTCATCAAGAAAACATCGATACCATTTACACCATCGATCCGGTGGATGATTGGTTGAGTCGCCGACTAAGCACTGCTTGTGAAAAGTTCTCCATTAACCTTCATACCATAGAATCCCCCCTATTTTTAAATTCGTCCAAAGACTTGCTCAACAATTTCTTTGCTCCCCATAAGAAAACCTATTTTCAAACCACATTTTATAAACAACAACGCATAGCGCATCACATTTTAGTGGATGATGATAATCAACCTATCGGTGGACAATGGACCTATGACGTAGATAATCGAAAGAAATACCCGAAAGGGCAAGCTGTTGTAAAAACGCATTTTCCGAGCACTACATCGTATTGGGAAGAAGCCACGCAGTATGTGTCTACCCATTTTCCGAATGCCCTTGGACAAACCACTTGGGTGTATCCGCATACCTCGGAGCAAAGTAAAGCGTGGCTGAAACAGTTTTTAGTCCAACGCTTTCACGATTTTGGCATTTACGAAGACGCTATGGTATCGGGCGAATCTATTTTGCATCACAGCGTCCTCACGCCCATGTTGAATGTAGGTTTGATAACACCACAATACATAGTGCAAGAAACGTTGCAATATGCTCAACAACATAGTATTCCATTAAACTCACTCGAAGGTTTTATTCGTCAAATTATAGGATGGCGCGAATTTATTCGAGGC
>JBPCSZ010000039.1:0-23635 GCA_051006655.1 Chitinophagaceae bacterium | reverse complement strand
AATATCCCGGCCGGGGTAAATGCCGAAGGCGTGAGTATGTTGCAAGGCTTATTCAATCAGCATTGGGCCTTGATTATTTTCTGCTTTTTGTTTTACTTCCTAGGGGGCTACTTCTTGTATGCGGCTATGTTTGCTGCGGTGGGTAGTTTAGTGAATGAAGATCCGCAAGAAGCGCAACAATTTACCTTGCCCGTTACCTTGCCTATCATTATCGGCTTTATGATAATGACTTCTTCTGCCAGCAATCCAGACAGTACCATTTCGGTTATTGCCAGTATTGTTCCATTCACTTCGCCCATCGTGATGCTATCGCGCATTCCGTTTGGGGTACCGGTATGGCAATTGGCACTTTCAATGAGTTTGTTGGTGGCCGGGTTTATTTTTATGACGTGGATAGGCGCGAAAATATACCGCACCGGTATTCTCATGTACGGTAAAAAAATTACCTGGAAAGAATTATGGAAGTGGTTGCGTTATTAAACGGAATTAATCGCGTTTCAATTCATTAATTAAAAGACGGAATAAAATATTGCGCCATACCCAGAAACTACTCACAATTAAAAAGGCTACAAAGCTAATAGACCCAAATTTGAACCACGATGGGGTTTTGTAAGTAACCGGTTCGCCGGGAGCATCGAGGATTTGAAAGATGGGGCTTTCCGATAATAATTTGAAGCGGGCATTATGATACGTAGCCGCGGTATTGGTGTATAATTGCACTACTTCTTCGCGGGTGCGTTGCAATTGCGATTGTGGAATACCGGTGGCATAACGAACCGCATAATTATTGGCATCCTGATAGCCGGCAATGGCCCTTTCCAATTGGTCCATGGCATTCTTCAAGGAATCTTTTAACTGTCCAATTTTTGCTAAATCACTTCTTGGTTTTTCCGTGGATACTTGAATATAATATTCCGATAATGCACTTAAAATGGTTTCATGCAATTGAATCGAGAGGTCTTTATCGAACGATTGAACAACGATGGAGGTGAATTCGGTTTCTTCCTTTTTAATTTCTGTGGCAGTGCGCAACAAGTCGGCGCCGGCATACACTTCACGAGCCGAATCGTAGGGCTCAATCTTGATGTTCTTTTTATAAAAAGGAATATGCGCATTTCGGTCGGCAATTAACCATTGTGCGAAATTTTTATGGGTTTTATGTCTACATGGCTTTGCCGCAATTTCGGCGGAAAGCGTTTTACTCTTCACTAATTCATTGATATTATAAATCACAGAATAATCCGTTTTGTCGGCAATCCCGAATTGGCTCTTAATGGCATCTAAAGGACTTTCACTCGCTTTATTGAACGATAAAGGGAATATTTTTGAATCCGTAATATATACGCCATCGCTGAAGTATGTCAACAAGGTAACAATCAAAGCCACCAAGGCCGATAAACCCAAAATTTTGTATCGATTGCTTTTCCATTGGGCAATCATCGTTTGAATAATGTCAACCATGGGAGGGAATTATAATTTGATGGCTAAAACAACAACCGTGGCTAAGGTTGAAATGGTCGATAACGTATAGCCCAACACTTCGCCAAAGCTGGTTTTCTTTTCTTTAATAGGTTTTTTAGGTACGAACACCGTTGCCCCTTCTTTTACTTTTGGATAAGTGCGAACAAACATAAATTGCTTCGTACTCTTAATTTGTCCATTTTGATATTTCACATAAATACGACGACGCCAAGGGTTTTCATTGAATCCGCCAGCGGCGTTGATATAATAATCCACGCGACTATTTTGGGCATCGTATTTCACGTTCACTTCCGATTGTACTTCTCCTTTAACGGCCACAATATCATTCATGGTTGGTAAAATCAACACATCTTCGTTGCGCAAAATCAAATCATCTTTATTGTTTTTGCCTTTGTATTTTAAAATCGATTCCAAATCAATTACAATCTGTCCAACCCCGGTTCGGTATAATCGAGCGCCTTGAACATAGGCCGATTTTTTTATACCTCCGGCCCGTTTAATCAACGATGATATCCGTTCATTTTTGGCAATTAAGGCATACTCGCCCGGGAAATTAATTTCACCCATCACCTTTACCCGTTCTAGGGCTACAAATTCAATTTTCTTTCGAACATAAATACGGTCGGTGGGTTTTAGTACAATACGTTCCGACGCTTCGTCGATTTCAAGGTTCGAATTAATGGAAATAGTTTGAACAGTGGAGTTCGTATTTCCCATTAAATTGTAACGGTCAACCGAATCGACTATATTCGATAATTCAATACGCCCATTTTCGGCATCGAGTGTTAAGCCCCCGGCTAATAGCAAGGCATCTTTCAACGTAATATTTTTGTTGTACTTGATTTTGGTAGGCTTCCTCACACTACCAATTACTTCAATAAAATATTCATCTTCAAAGTCTTTATTCGATAAAAGGGTGATTTCATCGCCCGGAAGAATTTCAACATTGTTTGGGTCATTCGCATCGTTTATGTCGCCAATTTTAATTTTAATCGCTTCCGATTCAATCGGATTGGTACCCCGCATAATAAAGGCCCGCGATAAATACGCATTCGGCAAAATGCCCCCGGCCTTCTTCAAAATATCGTATAAACGTTCATTGGGTCGAACTTCATATTCATCGGGGTAAGCAACAGATCCTTTTATATTTACTACGTTTTTCAATCCACTGTTAATGCCACGAAGGGTAACTACGTCGCCATCTTTGAGTACAATTTCCATGTACTCTTTGTTTTTATAGGTATTGAAATAATCGTTTCCCGGAATGTCGATGTATTTTTCTTCTTCGTTGGAAATTGTTTTAATATGAATTAAGGAATTTCGCGCACTGGCAGCCGGTCCACCCGTAATTTCAACCAAATCGCGTAACCCTTCATCACCAATCAATTGATAATACATGGGGCGTTTAAATAAACCATCGGCGTGAACCAATTTTTCATAAACGCCTACGTAGATGTAGTCATTATCTTCCAAATAAACCTCTTCCGTTTTTTTATTGCTTTGCAAGTATTTGTATAAATCAATTACATCTACGGTTCGGCCATTGCGTTTAATTTCAATATTACGCATGTTCCCAATTTCGTTGATACCGCCGGCTCTAAAAAGGGCGTTTAAGGCGGTGGTAAAACCTGAAACGGTGTAAGTGCCTTGGCGGCGAACCTCGCCCAAAATGGTAACACGAATGGTGCGGGCTTTTCCCAATTGAACATCAATGCGGGTATTGGCCGGCATTACTTTTTTAAAGCGTTGACTAATGGTATAAGCGGCATCGCTCAAGGTTTGTCCTTGTACGTATATTTTTCCTACAAAGCGCGGAAAAATACTGCCGTCTTTTCCAATCACATACGATTGTTGTAATTCGGCATCGCCCCAGGCGGCTACTACTAATTCATCGCCGGCCCCTAAACGATAATCGGAGGGGGCACTCGCCGGGGTGCGGTCGGCATTATCCATACTGTTGGCAGCAAAAAAATCGGCCCCGTATATCTTCTTTTTATTGATGGCATTTTCTTTCGAAGCCCCTTTGTCTTGATATTCTACTTGTCCAATTTCTTCTTTGGTTTCTTTCTCTTCGGGTCCTTCGCCTTCGTTTAAGGTATTCAAATAACGTAAATAATCCGGATCATTTTTATATTGTTCCTTCAACTGATCTATCGACTTTTCTTTATTCGCCCCTTGGTTCATGTCGCGAAAACGATTCACATTATCGGGTTCATTCTCCGTATTGTTGGTGGTGTTTTTATTGTTATTTTCTTTATTGTTCGAAGGGGTGCCGGTATTATTATTGTTCCCGTTGCCAAGGTTTAAGTTTACGCCACCTGAATTGTACGGATTTTGGAAATAGGGGCTACCTGAATTACCCCCCGACGATTTATTATCGCTCCCTGCCGGATTGTTATTCGTGTTGGTATTACCCACCTGAGCAAAGGCCAATGCGCTTATAAAAATCAATACTAGACTGAAAATAAGTGTTTTTTTCATAGTCGAAACAAATGTACGTTAAATCAATGAAGGCCTCCTAAAAAGCGACATCCCGACCGAAACTCGGTCCATATTTCTGCTAAAACGTCTGAAGCAGGCATTATCGTATCTATAGTGGCCGAAACTTGCCCAACTTCCAATTCGCCTTCGGTCATGTCGCCTTCAAACATGCCTTTTTTAGCGCGCCCTCTTCCTAATAGGGTCTGAAGGTTTTCGGTGGATTCACAACGGTTTTCGGCGGCTTTAACGGCTTGGTAAAATGGGTTCTTCAACAAGCGTACCGGGGTTAATTGTTTTAAAACTAATTCCGTTTCACCTTCGCCGGCCTTGATAATGGCTTGCTTAAAGGCTTCGTGGCTCGAGGCTTCCGGGGTGCATAAAAAACGACTCCCCACTTGAACCCCCTCGGCGCCCAATACCATGCAGGCTAGCATAGCCGCTCCTGAACCAATGCCGCCGGCCGCAATTAGTGGAATTTGAAGAACTTTGCGAACCGCCGGAATCAAACAAAGGGTGGTGGTTTCTTCACGTCCGTTGTGTCCACCCGCTTCAAAGCCTTCCGCAATTACGGCATCAACCCCGGCTTCTTGGCATTTAAGGGCAAATTTGGCCGATGATACCACGTGTAAAACTGTAATGCCCGCTTCTTTTAAGCGCGGTGTCCATGTTTTGGGGTTTCCGGCCGAGGTAATTACAACGGGTACTTTGTACTTCAGAATGAGTTCAATATGCTCGGCAATATTGGGGTACAACAAGGGTAAATTCACCGCAAAAGGCTTGTTGGTAGCCGCTTGTATTTTCTGAAGATGTTCTTCGAGAACGGCCGGGTACATACTGCCTGCCCCAATAACGCCCAAGCCACCGGCATTGCTTACCGCCGCCGCTAATCGCCACCCCGAGGCCCAAATCATACCGGCTTGAATAATGGGGTAAGTAGTTCCCAATAAGTGAGTAACGCGGTTTTGGAATTCGCCTTGGGTATTAAAAGAGCCAAAATAGTTCATGAAGCAATTTATTTACTAAAATCAATCTCGGTATTGTCGCCAATGTTTAAGCGTTGGCTGGCGCCGGAAATAGACGCATCACTGCCAATTAAGGAGGAGTGGAGGGCAATTTGTTTTATTTCGGAATAAGAACCAATAATTGAATCACGAATCATGGAGCCGCGAATAATGGCATGTTCGCCAATACTCACATTGGGCCCAATAATGGAATTTTCAATTAAACACCCTTTGGCAATGCTTACGGGGTGAAGGATAATGGTATTATCGAAAAACGGAATTTCTTCGGAGGCATATTCTGCTTCGGCCAACAAAATGGCATTCGTAGCCAACAGGCTTTCTTTCTTTCCGCAATCGAACCAATTATTTACCGAGAACGTATCGATGCTTACCCCCGATTTAGCCAAGGTATCGATGGCCTGGGTTAAGGTATATTCTTCTTGCGGTGCATTCTGTTGAATGGCTTCGTTGATAATACGGAACAGTTGTTCGGTTTCTTTAATTTTATAAATCCCAACCAAGGCCATATTCGATTTCGGAATTTTAGGCTTTTCAATGGCATGCAGAATTTGTCCTTGCGCATTGAGCTCCGCTACACCGAAGTCGCGCGGGTCATCAACTTTCTTTATACCCACGGTACTATTCGGACAAGCCAACACCGCATTTAAATCGAATTCGCAAATGGTATCGCCATAAACTACCAGCATTTCTTCGCCGGGAGAGAATAGGCTTTGGGTTAGCAATACGGCATGTCCTGTTCCTGAATGTTGGTCTTGCACCACAAACGAAGCATTGATGCCGGGGTATTTCTCCGCCACGAAATGTTTGATTTTTTCGCCCAAGTAACCAATTACAAATACGAAATCAATCATACCGGCTTCTATGAATTGATCCATAATAAAACTCAAAATGGTTTTACCGGCCAATGGAATGAGTGGTTTGGGTTGGGTATAGGTGTGTGGCCTGAGTTTGGCACCTGCACCGGCTACCGGAATAACTATTTTCATGCATGTTATTTTGTGGCGGTGCTAAGGTAAGTACTTGGTGCCATTTTGCCACCACTCGTTGCAACAATTGCCCGTGCAAAGCATGTATATTTGCACCATGAATATGCAGTCTATGCCTCACGATGAGGCTTTATTCGCCCTAATACGCGAAGAATATCAACGTCAATCGCAAGGATTGGAACTTATTGCCTCCGAAAATTTTACCAGTCCACAGGTTATGCGCGCCATGGGCAATGTAATGACCAATAAATATGCCGAAGGTTATCCCGGCAAGCGCTATTATGGTGGTTGCGAAGTGGTCGATCGAAGTGAACAATTGGCCATCGACCGTGCCAAAGCCTTATTTAATGTGGCTTATGCCAATGTGCAACCCCATTCGGGCGCCCAAGCCAATGCGGCTATTATGTTGGCTTTATTGAAACCGGGCGATCGAATTTTGGGACTCGACTTGAGCATGGGTGGTCACTTAACACATGGCTCTTCCGTGAATTTTTCGGGGAAATTATACGAACCTCATTTTTACGGAGTAGGTCGCGAAGATGGCCGAGTGGATTATGACCAAATGGAGGCCGTGGCGCTTCAACAAAAACCGAAATTAATTATTTGTGGCGCTTCGGCGTATAGTCGCGATTGGGATTATGCCCGTATTCGGGCCATTGCCGATCAGGTAGGGGCCTTGGTGCTTTGCGATATGTCGCACCCGGCCGGACTCATAGCCAAAGGCTTGTTGAACAGTCCGTTTGAACATTGCCATATTGTAAGTTCAACCACCCATAAAACCTTGCGTGGGCCTCGTGGTGGTATTATTCTAATGAAGCAGGATTTTGAAAATCCAATGGGTATTACAGGGCCTAAAGGAGAAATCCGCATGATGAGCGATTTGCTGAATTTAGCGGTTTTCCCGGGCACCCAAGGTGGGCCATTGGAACATGTTATTGCGGCAAAAGCGGTGGCTTTTTTCGAAATTATGCAGGATGCATTTACCCAATATGCTCAACAAATTATAGACAATACCCAAGCCATGGGGAAAGCCTTCCTCGATTTGGGGTATCATATTGTTTCTGGCGGGTCGGACAATCATTTATTGTTGATTGACCTTCGGAATAAGAATATTTCGGGTAAGAAGGCTGAAAATGCCTTGGTGCAAGCCGATATTACCGTGAATAAAAACATGGTTCCCTACGACGATAAATCACCTTTTGTCACTTCCGGTATTCGGGTTGGCTTGCCGGCATTAACCACGCGTGGATTGACCACGGAGCATATGCCTCAATTGGTGGAATGGATCGATCGTATCCTCATGCACCCCGACGATGAACAAGCAATTAAAACTACCCGTCAAGCCATTAATGCTTTTATGAAGCAATTCCCGCTTTATGATAATTGGGTAATATAAAATTGTGATAAGTGAATTTTAAGCAATTTAAAAAGCAGGCTACACAATTTAGTCAACTAGGTTTTCGAATAGTTTCTAACGAATACTACTCGTTTAAATATGGCAATCAGCCTAAAATATTTTGTATTGGGCGAAATAAAACGGGAACCACGTCGTTGCATAAGGCCTTTCTCGATTTGGGTTATCGGGTAGGAAATCAACGCGAAGCTGAACTTATTTTCGATCAATATGTGCGCCATAAAGAATTTGAACCTTTGGTGAAATATTGCCGAAAAGCACAGGTTTTTCAAGATGTTCCATTTTCTCATCTCGACACTTTACCTCATATCGATAAAGCATTTCCAAACAGCAAGTTTATTTTAAGTGTTCGAAGCAATGCTGATGAATGGTACGATTCCCTTGTTCGATTTCATATTAAATTGTTTGGCGTTAATGGCAATTTGCCTGATGCTGATACCTTGAAAAAAAGAAAGTATGTCCGTGCCGGATATATTTATGAAAACATCAAACGTCATTATCAAACTCCTGACGACGATTTATATCAAAAAGAAACATTGATTGCTCATTATGAAAGGCATAATTGTGGGGTAATCGATTATTTCAAGGATCGCCCCAACGATTTGTTGATTATTAATTTGTCGGATAAAGAAGCCTACGCACAAATGACACAATTTTTATCCATTCAATCGCCCTTCAACGATTTTCCTTGGGAGAATAAAACCTAGTTGGTAAGGAGAAAATTGGTTAGTAGTTCCCATTTTATGTCAAATTTATTTTGTTCTTATTGAGTTTCTGAATTTCTCCGTAGTTTCGTGAAATAGTATAGTATTTATGGAATTATGGTATAGTATAAAATATTTTTTCCATCGTGTTTATAGGCTTGGTCTTAAACAAGAAAAGTGGACTACCTTGGTATGGAACGATTTAAAAAAAATGCATTTGGAATCGAAGTGGGATTCGGGGATTCATGAAAAGACGAAATCAATACAAACCCCATTTGCCATTAATTCTGAAATGCGCGTCTATTTTTTTTATCATGTAGATGATGACTTTGTGCATTGTCGGGTTAAATTATTAGAAGATTATGATGTATCGATGAGCAGTGAAATTTTTATTTTGGCTTCCCATCTCAATAATATACTTCGAAAAGGTAAGGTGCGGGTTAATCCGGGAGATCAATTTGTGGAGTATGTTGTTCAACTTCCTTTAATAATTCCATTGCTTTATTTTGGTGAAGTAAACCAAGAAATGATTGCGCATTATAATACATCGAAGGATTTAATTGCGGCCTTTCAACGCTTGGTGTTTGAAGGAGAATCGCCGGCTATTATTGTTGCCGATTTAATCAAAGAAAGCGAATCTAAAAAGGATAATGAAAAGTCTTAATGACTTAAGCCCCTTTATTGGATTTATACCAACGGTAACCAATAAATAAAATTAGGGTCAAGGGCATGAAGGCTAAATAAATAATGCCTCCGTTCAAGCCACGAGCAGCGCTGTCGTCGAGGGTGGCGGCTGTTTTTGTACAAACCGCACATTGGGCGTAACTCATTACACTGAGGCCAACCAAGAATAAACTGAATACTATCTTTTTCATGGCAAATGAATTGGACGCAAAGGTACAACCAATTACGCTTCTTGCGTGGCTAAAGCGGCCATGCACTGATCGATTATTTTGATATACCGATCTAATTCTTTCCGCAAGGCCTGATGGTCCGTAACCTGTTGCCCAAGGGCTTGCACATGCATGGATTCTTTCAATTGTTTGATTTCGGCTTTCGAATGCTCAATTTGTTGAAGGTAATCGGCTATGCGCGCTTCCAAGGCGCTATTATTTTGCAGTAAGCGTTCATTTTGTTGTTTGAGATGCTTGGCTTTCTGTTGAATGGCATCCAGTAACTCGAGCGTATTCATAATTCGATGGGTTAAAAGTAATCACTCTACGGCATTTTCATCATAAAAGATGTAATTTTCGCACCAAACTAAATTCATACTATGTCGTTTACCGATACTATACAAGCCGCTTATCAATTCAAAGGAGAATCGTTTTTGTTGGGGCAGGCCATGCAAGATGGGAAACCCGTTTCGGGTGTGCCGGTGATGTTGCCCTTGAAGACCATGAACCGTCACGGATTGATTGCCGGGGCAACCGGTACGGGTAAAACCAAAACTTTGCAAGGCTTGGCCGAAGGTTTATCGAAAGCCGGGGTGAATGTGTTCATGATGGACATTAAGGGCGATTTAAGTGGCTTGGGAGCTCCCGGGGTATTGAACGATAAAATTAAAGAGCGTTGCGATAGTATGGGCATTGAGTTTATGCCCGAAGGTTTTCCCTTAGAATTACTGACCTTGAGCGATGAACCCGGGGCTCGTTTGCGGGCTACGGTAACCGAATTCGGTCCGGTATTATTTGCTAAAATATTAGGGTTGAACGATACGCAAGAAGGCGTATTATCGATGATTTTTAAATTTTGCGACGACCGTGGTTTGCCCCTCATCGATTTGAAGGATTTGCAAAAGGTATTGCAATACATGAGCAACGAAGGCAAGGAAGAGGTGAAAGGGGAGTATGGCAGTATTTCGCCCCAAACCATTGGCACCATGCAACGTAAAATTGTGGAATTACAGCAGCAGAAAGCCGATCTGTTTTTTGGGGAGCCTTCGTTTGATATCAACGATTTGATGCCGCCCAACCAAAACGGGCGTGGCCGAATTTCGATTGTTCGCGTAGCCGATTTGCAAGATCGCCCCAAATTGTTCTCTACGTTTATGTTGCAGTTATTGGCCGAATTGTATGCTGAATTGCCTGAAGCCGGCGATTTAGAGAAGCCGAAATTGGTGATGTTTATCGACGAGGCCCATTTAATATTTCAAGATGCTACCTCGGCGTTGTTGCAGCAATTAGAAACCGTCATTAAATTAATTCGTTCGAAAGGCGTGGGGATATTCTTTTGTACCCAGAACCCAACCGATATTCCGCAAGCGATATTGAGTCAATTGGGTATGAAAATTCAACATGCGCTTCGGGCATTTACAGCCAAAGACCGTCAAGACATCAAGAAAATTGCGCAGAATTATCCAGAAACGGCCTTTTATAAAACCGAAGATTTATTAACGCAATTGGGTATTGGGGAGGCCTTGGTAACCGTGTTAAACGAAAAAGGAATTCCAACACCCTTGGTGCATACCTTGTTAGCGCCCCCGGTAAGCCGTATGGATGTGTTGACCACAACCGAAATTGACCAATTGGTTCGAGCTTCTGCCTTGTGCCGGATTTATAATCAAACGGTCGATTCGCATAGTGCTTATGAAATGCTGATGGAACGTATGGTGGCATCGAGAGCAGAAGCTGACGCGAAAGCTGAAGCGGAACCAGTGAGACCAAAAGGGCAAGAAGAAAAAAGTACTTTGGACACCATCTTGTCGAGCCCGATTACCAAGCAAGTTGGACGAACCGCTGCCACTATGATTACGCGTACTTTATTGGGTGTATTAGGTTTCGGTACATCCCGTTCATCGCGAAAAAAATCGTCTTGGTTTTAGCGCGAGTTTACATTCCTATTTTTTTATATCTTTACTCGCCCTTGTAAAAAGCAGGATTGAATGGTATGAAAAAAAAGTTACTCGTTTTGTTGAGTTTGGCCTTTGGTTTTCAAGCTCATGCGCAATTAAAAGAAATTTATGGCCCTTTTTATAGTGGGGCGGTTTTTGTAAACAAAGGGAACTTGTTTAATCCCGACGATTTGCGTGCCGATAGTTTTCAAACCTATGCCTTAACGCCTAATGTGGGTTTACAATTCGATTATGGTTATTTATTCGAGAGTGGGATTTCCATTAGTGGCGGCTTGCACTACAGTACTTGCAATCAGAAGTATAGTGGTTCCGATCCGTCGTATGCTTATACCTTGAGTGGTACTACCAATGCTTCATTTATTAAGCTTCCGTTTACCATTAGTCACCAAACCCGAAACGATAAATTATTTAAGTTTATTTATTCGGCCGGCTTCTTTTATGCCTATACCATGGGGTATAAAGATCAGTATAGCCTCGATTATAAAGCCGATAATGTGGCTACAACAACTACCACCATTACTCAAACCGATATGACGCAAACGATGGAAGGTAGTAGCAGTAAGGCCTCTTATGCTTTGCGCGACAATGTATTTCATCGTCATAATATTGGGGCTATGGTGGCCGCCGGTATTTCGTACCGATTCAAAGAACGTTGGGAGTTTATTACCCAGTTGCGTTCTGAAATTTTCATGTCGAATGTTGAGAATATTAATCAGAATGTATTAACTCCGGCCGATAATACGCCCGGCTTTGCCCAATATGCTTATGTATATGGCAATTATGCGAAATACATGCGTTCCTCGAATTTGAACGATCGTCGTTCGGCTACGCGTCCATTTAATTTAGGACTCACCCTCGGGTTACGCAAATACGTATTTGGAACACGTTAAGTCTATTCTTTCGGTTTTTTACGCAACATACTAAGGCTATGCAAGGCTACACTCAAGGCAATTAAACTAATGCCCCAGTAAAAGCCTGCGCCTAAGTCTTTATTTTCTTGAAAGAAAACCATGGCTAAAATAATGCCATAAACCGGTTCGAGGTTAACCAATAAAACCGCCGTGAAGGAACTAATCACTTTCAAGGCACTCAGGGCTAATGATTGTCCCCAAACGGTACAAACCCAACTTAAAATGAGTAGCCATAACCAATCGTATCCCTTTAGGGCGAAGTCGGCTTGCGGAAAGAAATGCGTATAAACAGGGTAGAACAGGGTGAGTACTAAGAAGCCGCCTCCAATTTCGTAGAAGGCCACCATACGGGCGGGGTATTGTTGTACTATTTTTTTGTTGAAGAGCGTGAAAACGGAACTCAGCAAGGAGGCAATTATACCTAGGCCAATGCCCGTGGCATAGCGAACATCGAAGTGGTAAATGCAATACATGCCAATTAGGGCAATGAAACCAACCAGGAGCTCAATGGGGTTGAAGCGGGTACGTAAAACCATCGGTTCGAGAAGGGCGGTAAAGATGCCGGCGGTGGCCAAGCAGGTGAGGGCAATGGAGGCATTGGCGTATTTGATGGCGCCATAAAAGGCTACCCAATGAATGGCAATGATGGTGCCGATGCCTAAAAAGCGCAGGACTTCGAAGCCACTGATGCGTTTGAATTCGTTTCTATACCAAAGGATGAGTCCCAAAATAATAGCCGTAATGGCGGTTCTATACCATACCAAGGGAAATTCGGCTACGCTGATGGCGCGGCCGAGAACACCGGTAAAGCCCCAAAGGAAAACGGCCAGGTGCATTTTAAGGAGAGCATTTTTCATAGGAAAGAGTCGCAAGATGCCTCTAAAATGCCGTATTTTTGGACTTCCAATAAAAAATCGGGTAAAATAGGAGAATTTTTAAAACGATTTGGTGGAAATCAGGAATTTTCGATTACCTTTGCACTCCCTTATAAATTAGTTGTCATGCCTAAGATGAAAACCCATTCCCGCGCCAAGAAGACCTTTAAGGTAACCGGTAGCGGCAAAGTAAAGCGCTTTAAGGCCTTCAAAAGCCACTTATTGAATAAAAAAGCCACCAAACGTAAACGTCATTTACGCGGAAGTACCCTAGTAGGCAGTACGAACGTTAAAATGGTTAACCGTATGCTTTGTCAAGGCTAATTTAAATTCTGTTTATTTTAAAAATCTCATTGTATGCCCCGTTCAAAAAATGCCGTAGCCAGTCGCGCTCGTCGCAAGAAAATCCTTAACCAGGCGAAAGGTTATTACGGAAAACGCAAGAATGTATATACCGTAGCGAAGAACGTTGTTGAAAAAGGTATGACCTACAAATTTGTAGGCCGTAAATTGAAGAAGCGTGATTACCGTACGTTATGGATTGCTCGTATTAACGCCGCTATCCGTGCAGAAGGTATGAACTATTCTACCTTCATCAACAAATTAGCGAAAGCGAATGTTACCTTGAATCGTAAAGTTTTGGCCGATTTAGCCATGAACGAACCCGAAACCTTCAAGAGCATTGTTGCCCACGTTCGTTAATTGACGACCTTTGTAAGAATTCTATAGAATTGCCCCGTGATTGCACGGGGCAATTTTTTTATGGCTTGTTTTGAGCGCTGAAAGGGGATTGTGTTGTTGCAACATTAGAACAGGCACGGCTGTTGACGAAGATGAATAAAGAATCGGACGATGCCCTTTAGCCGGGATTGCAGTAGGCTACCCCGTAGCCACGAAAAGCCCGACGGGTGATGAAAAAAGGGATGCCGATGCGCTTCTGAAAAAAATTACCAACTGCCGCTGGCACCGCCACCATCGAAGCCGCCGCCACCGCCGCCGAAACCACCAAAGCCGCCACCGGAGGAACTACCGCCACCACCGCCAAAGCCACCGAAGCCACCGCCGCCCCAAGGCATACCGGGGCCATCGTCCCATGGGCCGCGACGTCGGGATGTCCAACCCCGACCGCTTACATAGGTAATTGGGTGGGGTTTTGCGATAGTAAAGGCTACAATGAGGAGGAAGATGAGAATGACGATAGCGATTTCTGCACCGCCGATATTGTGTTTTTCGGGTTCGGGTTCAGCGGTGAATTCGCCTTTTGCGGCGCGCATGAGTTGCGAGGTCGCCGAATCGAGTCCGGTATAAAATGCATTTTCACGAAAGGCCGGTGTGATGGTGTTTCGGATGATGCGACTGCAAATGACATCGGTGATGGCGCCTTGCAGACCGTCGCCGGGGGAGATATTGATTTTGCGTTCTTGTACGGCAATTAAGAGCAGGACGCCATTTCTTTTTTCGGCTTTCCCAATTTGCCATTTACGTCCTAGGTCGCGCGCGTATTCTTGCACCTCGTTTTCACCGATGCTTTTAACGGTTACTACCGCAATTTCGTTCGAGCTTTCTTTTTCGTAGGCCACTAATTTTTTCTCTAATTGGTCGGCATCGAAGGGGGTGAGAATCTCGGCCAAATCGTTTACGAGTCGCGGTGGATTAGGCGGGTTGGGAATGGTTTGTGCGAAATTGCTAAGGGCAAGGCAAACCAAGAGTGCGGTGAGGAGGTAGCGTAGTTTGCTCATCGGCCAAAAACAATTTCGTCGGGTAATTCGTTACGGTCGTGTGGGCATGGTGGAAAATGTTGCGCTAGGAGTTCGCCAATTTGGGTTATGCCGGTACTGAGTCCAAGGAGCGTTTCGCCGGCATAAAAATGTTGGGCAATGGTTTTAGCGGTCTTGTTCCAAAAATCGGAAGGGGCTAAGGAGAATATACCACGGTCGCCGAGTATCGCGAAATCGTGATCGGCGAAAGCGATATAAATAAGTACGCCGTTGCGTGCTTTTGTTTTGTGCATGTGCAGTTGTTCGAAAATGAAACGGGCCCGGAGCATGGGGTTCATGGTGGGGCAGTGCGATTCGATATAGATACGAATTTCGCCGGCCGATTTCATTTCGGTATCCTTCACCAATTGGGCTAATTGGGCCGACTCTTCTTTCGAGAGTAATTGTTTTGCGGGCGATAAAAAAGGGAAGAGCGACATGCCGTAAAATTAGAACTGCACGTTCGGTGTTTTTTGCGCTTCGGGTGCGGCTTCGAACGGCGTGCGCGCTTTCAAGTTAAACATACCGGCAATGAGGTTCACGGGGAAACTGCGTACGCGGGAGTTGTATTCCATTACGGCTTCGTTGTAATCTTTACGCGCCGAGGCGATGCGATTTTCGGAACCTTCCAATTGCGATTGTAAATCGGCGAAGTTGGCAGTGGCTTTTAATTCGGGGTAATTTTCGGTAATCATCATCAAGCGCCCCATGGCTTGTGCGAGTTGGCCTTGAGCGGCTTGCATTTGTTGTAATTTTTCCGGCGTGATATCGTCGAGTTTTACATTCATTTGTGTGGCTTTCGCACGAGCTTCCACCACATCGGTTAATGTTTTTTGTTCGAAGTTGGCGGCGCCTTTCACGGTGTTTACCAAGTTGGGAATTAAATCGGAACGACGCTGATATTGGTTCTGCACATTGGCCCAAGTTTTGTTTACTTTTTCATCGAGTGGTACTAAACTGTTGTATCGGCTAGCGATCCAAAAGCCTAATAAGAGAACGACACCAATTGCGATAAGGATTTTTTTCATGAGGGTTTAATTTATATAAGAAAATATTTTTACAAAGAAAAGTAAAAAAATGTTGTGATTTTCCCAAAAACCTATTACTTTTGGTTCATAAACTTAAATGAAAAAGAATATGAAAAAATTGGCTATCCTCTCATTGATGGTGATTTCCGCATTATCTGTTGATGCGCAACGTAAACGTACCCGTACGGCTACTTCTGAAGGGAATGTAGTTCTTCGCATGGGTTTTGGTGTTAATTACGATAAGCACGATCCGGATTTAGACGAGGTTCACACACAAACAAAAATCAATTTTAATCCTTCTTTGGGTTATATGATTGTTGACAATTTGGAATTAGGCGTAAACTTCAGTGTTGCTAACACAAGCTACGAACACATCTTGACTCAGTCTCCAATTTTGAACAAAACTGTAGGTAATGCTACCGATGTTGGATTTGGTGTTTATGCTCAAAAGTATTTCCCATTGAACAACTGGTTCGCTTTAACTACTACAGCTGATTTAGGTATCACTACCGGTACTTATTCTACCGACAATATTGTTGGTTCAATCACAACTCCTGTAACTATCGAAACAGGTAACCGTAATGGTGTTGGTGGTTCGTTGAATTTCGGTTTCGCGTTCACTCCTTACAATGCTTTCTCTTTACAAGCTAACATCGCCGGTTTTGGTGTAAATTCTATGAAAACAGATCCAGACGGTGTTAACAATACCGATACCGATACTCACGTAGGTTTCAACGTATGGCGTAATCCATACAACTTAACCGCTGTAGTTTACTTCGGTCGTGGTTTGTGGAAAAAATAATTCAAACCTTTTGAATGGAAATCCCGCCTTTCATGGCGGGATTTCTATTTTTGAACGAATTCATGATATTACGATTGGTACGCCTTTGGCTTTTTTTCTTGATGCTTGGTAGTTTGAGTGTGTATGCACAACCTCAATACCGAATTAAACCTTTGTCAAAATCACCTGAAATTGATGGGGCGATTCATGAGTCTGTTTGGTTAACTTGTATGGTGGCTGAGGGCTTTACTCAAACAGTTCCTGAGCCCGATAAACCATCGCGTTATCGTACACAAGTGCGCATGGGCTATACCCGCGAAGGGATTTATATAGCGGCAGAATTGTTCGAGTCGCCAGATTTACAATTAAAACAAATTACGCCCCGCGATGGTTTAGGGCGTTGCAATGCCGATGTATTTGGGGTATTCCTCGATACCTATCACGATAAACAAAATGGCTTTTTATTTAAAGTGTCGAGTGCGGGCGTACAACAAGATGAACGTCTATTAGGTGGGGCTGAAGGGGGCGATATTGGATGGGATGCGGTTTGGAATTCGGCGGTGAAAGCCACGGATTCATCTTGGCAAGTTGAAATGGAAATTCCGTTTAGTGCTTTGCGTTTTTCCTCGGACAGTTTACAAACGTGGGGATTGAATTTCTTTCGTTTGGTGCGGAGTAAGAATGAAAATAGTTATTGGAGTCCAATTAATGTGCAACAACAAGGCTTTTTACAACAGGCCGGCACCTTGGAAGGCTTGCAACATTTAGAGCCTCCCATTCGTTTGTTTTTGTTTCCCTATTTATCGACGGGGATATGGCGTAAGGAACAAGAAGGTAATTCGGCGGCATATCGTTGGTTGCGGAGTGGTGGATTGGATGTGAAATACGGCATCAATGAATCGTTTACCTTAGATATGACCTTGATTCCGGATTTTTCGCAAGTGATATCGGATAATTTAGTGCGCAACCTTTCGCCCTTTGAACAACAGTTAACCGAGAATAGACCATTCTTTACCGAAGGCACGGAGTTGTTTAATAAAACGGGAACCTTTTATTCACGTCGTATTGGGGCTCGCCCGAGTGGGTACTATAACGTGCAATCGGAGTATGGCGATACGAGTCGATATACCATAGAACGTAATCCGAATGTAACCTCGCTATTGAATGCGTTTAAAGTGTCGGGAAGAACATCGAACAATTTAGGCATTGGTGTGTTCAATGCGTTGGCATCGCCTATGTATGCCGAAGTGCGCGATAAACAACAAGGGGGATTGGGGGCGCTGCTCCGTATTCAAACGGAGCCACTCACCAATTATAATTTGTTGGTGATAGATCGACCTTTGAAAGGGCAATCGTATTTGAATTTAACCAATACCAATAAGTGGGTGCCGGGCTCCGGCTATGTGGGTAATGTGAGTGCTTTGCGCTGGGTGCAGTTCGATAAGAAACAACAGTTTCGTTTTATTGCCAATGTGCGCAATAGTGTGCAAGGACGCGATTCCTTGACGGTGGGGCATTATGCCGATTGGTCGGTGGGGAAAGTATCGGGTTTGTTTCGGATAGTTTATGCGGGTAATTTTATTTCGCCGAAATATTCGCAACGCGATATGGGAATCTTGTTCGATTATAATCATACTTGGCATAATTTGGGTATGAGTTATAATCAGAATAAACCCAAAGCTAAATTTTTACAGAACTACCGCATTTCGTGGGATAATGGCGTTGGGTTGAATATTTCGCCCACAGCCTTCAAGTATTTTAGCTCCGCCTTTAATTATTTTCTCTTATTTAAAAATTGGTGGGATGTTACTTTGGAACTTGAAACACGGCCATTTGGCTCTGTCGATTTTTATCAGTTAGGGGCTTGGAACAAACGGCTTCAAATGTATCCGTATGCTTTTGCGGGATTAAATGGAAGTTCCGATAGCAGAAAAAAATGGTTCTGGGCCTACTACTTTGGTTATGGGTATAGTTTTGAAAAGTCGGTAGACTATACCTATATCGAGCAATCGATTCGAAAGCAATTTGGGAATCGCTGGGAGTTAATGGTGCATGGTGAATTTACCAACGATCGTTCAAATTTAGGGCTAGGTTTTGTGGATGCGGGAGAGCCTATCGTGGCTCGTCGGAATGTGCGTCAATGGAATGGTGATATCAATTTAAAAATCAATTTTAGTCCCATATTGAATTTAACCGGACGAATTCGTCATTATAATGCCCAAATCACCAACTTATCTTTTCATCGAACCGATGCGCAGGGGCAATGGAAGCCTTATTCTGTAGGCTATAGGAACGATTTAAATGAAAATTATAATTTGCAACAAGTGGATATATTCTTGAATTGGATATTCCGTCCTGGCAGTCGATTTGTGTTCAGTTACAAACAATGGTTGAATGATGCTTATATCTTGAATAGCGAATTGGGGTCGAGTTATTTTTATAATGCCTTGCAAATTGTGCAACGTCCTAAAGCCATGGAGTTTAATATTCGTTGGATTTACTTTGTGGATTACGACAAAACGAGGAAGAATTTCAGACCTTTATTGAATTAACTTCCGTTAACAAATTCTAAAGAGTTGATACATTCACTTCGCATAAAACGTATTTTTGGGAAGTGAGCTATGGCCACACCTTCTACATTTAAATAATAGGCGTATGCAAATAGCATCGAATCGGTTGAAATTCGCATTATGGTTGCTGGCTTGTTTGTTGGGGATGAATGGCGTGTTGCATGGACAAGTTTTGGTAACGAATACCAATGTGGCTAATGTATTGGCGAAAAAGTTAGCCGGACAAGGCGTAGTGGTGAGCAATGCGAGTATGCAATGTAATCCGAATCAAGCGGGGTATTTTACTACCATTTCATCGAACTTAGGGGAGGATAGTGGCATTGTATTGACTACAGGTTTAGCGGCCAGTGTTGCACCCAATTGGGGCGTGAATGGGAATGCTGTGAATTTGGCCAATTTTAATCAGGGTAATTTGGGGGATGCCGATTTGACTGCTTTAGCCGGAACATCCACGTTTGACCGTTGCATATTAGAATTCGATTTTGTGGGCAATGGGGACTCCGTTTTCTTTAAATATATTTTTGGCTCGGAAGAATACCCCAATTACAATTGTTCGAATTACAACGATGTATTTGGTTTTTTTATTAGTGGTCCCGGGTATCCCACACCACAGAATATAGCCTTGGTGCCCGGCACTACCATTCCTGTTGCCATTAATAGTATTAATAATGGCATAATATACCCGGGCGGTGCATTAAGCAATTGTACTTCGATGGGGCCGGGGGCTCCATTCACTTCATTGTATATTGATAATTCAGTGGGTACCACCATTACGTATTCGGGGTTTACCACCATATTGACTTCTCGGGCGGCAATTCAACCTTGCAGTACTTACCATTTGAAATTAGCCATTGCCGATGGTTTCGATCATATTCTCGATTCCGGGGTGTTTTTAAAAGCAGGTAGTTTAACGTCGAATACGGCGGTATTCGAGGTTTCCACCGATTCTGTAGGGCCACAATATCCGTATGTATTTGAAGGATGCGACACGGCTATAATTAAACTCAAACGAAAAATATTTCAATCTACAGCCAATATTGATACCTTTCAATTGATTGTTAGCGGAACGGCAACGGGAGGGAGCGATTATCCCTTGTTCCAAACACAACATATTTTCAGCAGTAATTTGAATGATACACAAAAAGTAATTCAACTTATTCCTTTGGCCGATTTATTGACTGAGGGGACAGAATTCGTTCGTATTTATTTACAAGATAAATGTGGTAGTATAATTGACAGTGTTCGCATTGATATTAAAGATGCCCCGAAGTTTCAAATCGTTACGCCCGATACGACCATTTGTTTAGGCAAATCGGTGAATGTACAAACCACCTTCGATGCCGGCATCAACTACAGTTGGTCGCCAAGTACCGGTGTTGTTTCTTCGAATATACCCAACCCCATCATCACACCAAGTGCCACCACCACCTATGTATTGAGTGGTACTTATGGTACTTGTCCAACAAAAAAAGACACCCTAATTATTTCCGTATTACCCATCCCTTCCCTTACGCGCACTGTAACTAATTTATTGTGTTTCGGGGCAACGAATGGGGCTATACAAGCTTCTACCACTTCTACTACCACGCCATTATCCATTGCTTTGAATCCACCCGGAACAACCATCAATGGGGCCAATGCAAATTTCAATGGTTTAGGCGCCGGAACATATACGGTAACTGTAACTGATGGGAATACGTGTTCGCGAACAACTACGGCCACTATTACTCAACCCACTGCTATTACTTGGACGAATGTAACGGGGAATCCTATTCCTTGTAATGCCGGAAATATTGGAATGATTAATGTGACCGCTAACGGCGGAACCGGCGCCCTTCAATATAATTTGATGCCGGGAAATACGAATAATTCTACCGGTGCATTTAATAATTTAGGTACAGGTACTTATACTATTACGGCGCGCGATGCCAACAATTGTACGAACAGCACTACGCTTCAAATTGTGCAAGCCTCCGGATTAGGTTGGGCGAATTTAATGAGTACACCCTTAACCTGTAATGGTGTGCCCAACGGCACCTTGAGTGCAACGGCCACGGGTGGTGTTGGAACCATTAACTATGTATTGAATCCGGGGGCATTGAATAATACGACCGGTTCATTTAATGGATTAGCCGCCGGTATATATACCTTGAATGCCACCGATGCGTTAGGATGCACTGCCAGTACGGCCATTACAATTATTCAACCGGCCGGTATTCAAATTAATACTGTGAATGTTACGAATGTGGTTTGTAATGGGGCCTTTACCGGTTCCATTTCAATTAATGCCACCGGAGGAAATGGTACATTAACTTACACGGCATCGCCCGGAGGTTCAACCAATACCACGGGTGCCTATGTAGGGGTGAGCGCAAATACATTCACCATTACCATCACCGATGCAACGCCTTGTACCATTTCAACCGTGGTAACCATTACACAGCCACCGGCCATTACCTTTTCGGTGAGCAATGTAGTGATACCGAATTGTGTGCCCGGTAATAATGGTTCCTTCAGTACCGCAGCCACCGGAGGAACAGGTACAAAAACGTATAAAATAAATAACGGGGCATATCAGGCCAGTGGTTCATTCACCGGTTTGGCGTCGGGGGTATATACGGTAACGGCGCTCGATGCGGCCGGATGTACTCGAACCACCATCATCAATTTAACCACACCGAATGCGCCGATTATTACGAACACCTCCGGAACAATTACCTGTGCGAGTCCATTAGCCCCAATCAGCGTAACGGCCTCGAATGGGGTTCCTCCATATACCTTCACTTTAATGCCTCCGAACGTAACCAATACCACCGGTAATTTTGGGAATTATGGTGCGGGGACGTATACCGTTGGGGTTAGTGGACAAAATGGTTGTACTTCGTATATCACCATTACCTTATTGCCACCACCGGCTTTGTTTTGGCAAACCTTCGTTAAAACCAATCCACCTTGCGTTGGACCGAATACGGGTTCATTAAGTGCCCATGTTACGGGTGGGGCTTCGCCGTATAATTATACTATTCAGCCCGGCAACTTGACAAATACTACAGGGAATTTTACAAGCTTGGCACCGGGGACATATACCATTACCGCGAGCGATGCGAATGCCTGTACAATAACTTCCTCGTTTACATTAACAACGCCGCTCGGCATAACCATTAATACTACGAATATTACCCATGTAGCCTGTTTCGGTGGCAATACAGGAATCATTGCTATCAACTCTTCGGCGGTAGCCCCATATACTGCTTCTATTACTCCGGGCAATACGTTGAATAATGCGAGTACATTTTCAGGACTCAGTGCCGGGGTTTATACCATTAGTTTGGCCGATGCCGTGGGGTGTACTGTTAGTAGTATTGTGACGGTGAATCAGTCGCCACTCATTAATATCACGGCCACTAATTTAACGAATCCATCTTGTAACCCCGGCTTCGATGGAAGTATTCAAATTATAGCCTCAGGTGGTCAAGCACCATTGACCTATGCACTCAATGCCGGTGCTTATCAAGCTTCGAATAATTTCACAAATCTTCCATTAGGCACTTATATCGTGAAAGTGAAAGATGCCAATAATTGTACTAAAACCAGCTCGGTTTCATTAAGCAATCCGGCCGCTCCCAGCTTCGCTTCACTTACGAGCAATCAAGCGTATTGTTCCGGATTTTCATCGGGAACGGTAACGGCCATTGCCACCGGTGGCGTTTCACCTATAACGTATAGTATAAGTCCCAATGCCCAAAGCAATAGCACCGGCGTTTTCCCTAACCTCGGAATCAACACCTATACGGTTACCCTCACCGATGCGAATAATTGCGTTTTCTCGTCCACCATTAGTATTATTACTCCATCGCAAATGGTGTGGACCAATACCAATGTGTTGGCCAATACTTGTTTTCAATCGAATAATGGGAGTATTACCGTGAGTGCGGCCGGTGGCATTGGGAGTATACAATTTGCATTGAATCCGGGTGGACTGAATAATGCCACGGGTAATTTTAGTGGACTCTCCGCTGCGGCTTATACTGTAACGGTGACCGATGCCAATGCTTGTACCTTAACCACCTTGTTGAATGTGATGCAACCCACGGTATTGTCGTGGAGTACCTTGCAATCGCAAAATGCTTGTAATAATCAATTGGGAAATATTACGGCTATTATGAGTGGTGGAACCCCTTCGTATACGTATACCCTTCAACCCGGTAATGTAACGAATATTACGGGGCAATTCAATGCGTTGAATCCTAATACCTATACCGTTACCGCCATCGATGCATTAGGTTGTACTAAAACGCATTCATTCACTATTTTACAATCGCCTTTAATTAGTATCACAAGCAGTTCGCAAACTATACCATCGTGTGTGCCCGGCAACGATGCGAACATATCCATGACGGCTGTCGGTGGCAGTGGGAATCTTTTGTATAGTTTAAGTGGTGGTCCAACACAAGCCAATGGTAATTTTACCAATATTGGGGTAGGGGTTTATACTGTGAGTGTCAGTGATGCTATTGGATGTTCGAAGACCTCCGTTTATACGATAGCTAATCCGGCTTCACCGATTATTAATTCAGTGAATGTGCCACCTATTTTATGTTTTGGAAATAGTGTGACCATTACGGTGAATGCTAGCGGCGGAACCGGTCCATTACTTTATACTAAAACACCACCATTTCAAAGTAACGGTAATGGGTTCTTCCCCTTGCAAACAGCGGGCAATTATACGGTAACGGTAAAGGATGCCAACAATTGTTCGGTGAGTTCAACGGT
>JBPCSZ010000038.1:0-68768 GCA_051006655.1 Chitinophagaceae bacterium | reverse complement strand
GGAATGGAAATATACCCGGGTGTAAATGGACCGAAACCATCGTGCGAATCGGGGTCGTTGCTAAAGGAAATGATGTTCACGGTACGTCCGTGGAAGTTACCATCGCATACCACAATCTTCGCCTGATTGGCCGGAATGCCTTTCTTTACATAGCCCCAACGGCGAGCGAGTTTAATGGCAGTCTCAACGGCTTCCGCCCCCGAGTTCATCGGCAATACTTTATCGTACCCGAATAATTGAGTAATGTATTGGGCAAAAGGCCCCATGTGGCTGTTATGAAACGCGCGGGAGGTTAAGGTGAGAACTTGCGCTTGTTCAATAAACTTCTTGATGATACGTGGGTGGCAATGTCCTTGGTTCAAGGCCGAGTAGCCACTTAAAAAATCGTAATAGCGTTTGCCTTCCACATCCCAAACAAAAACACCTTCGCCACGTTCGAGCATGACGGGTAAGGGGTGATAATTGTGGGCATTGTATTTATCTTCCAATGCCATCAATTGGGCGGTGCGGGTGTTTGTTTCGAGGAGTGTGTGTGTAGCCGACATAGAGTACAAATTTACATAAAATAAATCGGCCTATTCGACCGATTTATAAATGATTTGGATAATGCATTATAAGCATAATCCGCTGACATTTTGTGTAAAGACCGGCCCGAGAAAAATAGCCCCTTTTTGATTCCCTGCTGATGTCTCCCGTAGGGGACTCAGAGCTACTCGCTTTCGTCTGCCTCAGGCAGTTTTCTCGCACTGATTTTTTTACGTTCCACTTTTTTTAAAAAAAGTGGAGCAAAAAACTTCGGCTTCCGAAAAATAGCTAAAAATGCCAATTTTTATCGGAAATAAAAAAGCTATGCATCGGCATCGTTAAATTCAACTTCATTAGATAGAACCCAACGATTGAACTTAATTCATCGGTTTAATTGTGTTTTTATTTCTGCGATAAAAATCGTCATTTTCTTCACGCTATTTTTCTAAGGCCGAGCCGAGATTGATGATTGTGGAATACAAATTTGTGTTTAGAGAAGCCCTTGTTGGTGTTATCACCAACAAGATTCAATTTCCTCCGATTTCGCTGAGTCCCTTGCAGGAGACCTCAGCGAGAAAGAGATGGGTTTTAAAAGCATTTATTCTAAACTAAAATGTATCGGCAAATCGAAATAAACAGATACGGGTTTGCCGTCGTTTCTTCCTGGTTTCCAAGCGGGCATCATCTTCACCACACGCACGGCTTCTTCGTCGCAACCAAAACCAATACCTCGGAACAGTTTCACTTCATTGATATTGCCATTAGCATCTACAATAAAGCGAATCACTACACGGCCTTGTACATCTTGTTTGCGGGCCATATCGGGGTATTTGATGTTTTGTTGTAAAAAGCGCATTAAAGCTTCTTCTCCCCCGGGGTATTCCGGATATTGAGCAATGCTCAACATATCGTACACTTTGTTTTCTACCGGTGGAATGATATTGCCTGGGCCACCACCGCCTGGGCCACCACCGGGGCCACTGCCTCCCGGACTACCACCAATATTCCCTCCTGGGCCATCGCCCCCTACTGCGCCTTCCGGCGGTTTGGGTCCTACGGGTGGAATGATAGGCAAAACGATATCGTCGGGCACAATGCGAAATACATCGGGATTGGGTTTGGGAGCGGCAGGCGGTGGTGGACTAACAGGGGCAACCGGATTGATATTGGGTAAATCCACTTGACTTAATACATATGGACTAATTGGAGGTTTTACCGGTATGGGTCCATGATGATAAATGCCATACAAAAAGGGAATCAAAACGGCCAACCAAAACAAGGCAGCACTGAATAAAAAAGCTTGGCGGGCTCGGTGTCCGTATTCTTGGCGAAGTTTATAAGCGCCATATAATTGATTACGGTTTTCGAACAGAATGTCGAGATAAGAAGGATGTGCGTTCATGGTACAAGGGTTTAAAATTGTAGCCGTGATTCATGGTGTTCGATTTTCCATAATAACGCAGAACGCATCAAAAAAATATGACCATACGGTCATCGTATGGTCATATTCAAAAAAGAGAAATGAACTTATTTCAACTCCGTCAAAGCGCGGTCAAGCACTTCATCGCGTGTCATGTTGTTCCAATTGAAACGAACAAAAATATCGGGCGGAACGCCTTGTTCCCACGAAGGGTCTTTATCTAAATTCATGGCTTGCGATACCGAGAATCGGTAAGTCCAACCATTGGGTAATTGTCCGCCGTTGGGCAACCCCAATCCACCACCCGTGGTATCACCCACCATAATCATATTCGGCAAAGCCTTGGTAGCCAAAGATGTAAAGGAGCCGGCGCTATAAGTACCACGGTCGGTTAATACCATGATTTTCTTACCCGTATAACGCTGTCCTTTGTAAGGGGTAACATAAACAGGCGTTGGGTCGGTGAAATCGTTTTTGCCTTCGCCGTTTTTAATGCGCGAATAATAGAGCAAGGTTTTTTCATCTACAAAGCGATTTAAGATATTGAAGATATCAACCGCAGCACCGCCACCGTTTTCGCGCAAATCGAGAATTAAGCCTTTGGTGTTTTGATAACGTTGGATGATATAATCCATGTTATAATCGCTGACTGTACCGGTGAAGGCATTGAAACGAATATACCCTACGCGACCACTGTCTAAAAAATCGTGATTGAATGGCCCCGAGGTTTGGAATTGCTTGTTTAAGTAATGTTCTTCCACCACGCGCCAATCGAAATTATCGGGACCTAAAAAGCGAACGCCATAGCCCGAAATATTAAAGCCTGAAATTAAATTGGTATGATCGTCTTTCAACTCATTCAACATATTGGCCATCACATGAAACAAAGAATCGTCGCTCATGCCGGTATACAACTTGGCTTGATACGTTGCTTTAATTTGATTCCAATCGATGCCTTTTAAATCGAAGTAAGCATATTTACGATTACACTCATTCCAGAGATAATCGAAATTTTCTTGCGGGTCTTTCGATGCTTGATCTTTTTCAAACATAATTTTATTGCACGACGAAAAGGATAAACCCAAGCATAAGAGGGGTAATAATAATTTATTTCGCATAGGTAGAAACGCGGTTAGTGTTAAACAATAATGTGAAACGGAATGAATTCGTGACCATGTCTAAATGATCGAATTTCTTAGATGTTTGATAAGCTTCCCAAACATACGCAAACCGATAGCCGTTACGGCCCGGGCGTTGAATGGTATATTCCAAGGCCGTTGATAAATTGGTTCCACCGGCACTTACGGTATAGCCGGTAAACGGATTGAAGGTATTAAGTACCCCCGAATGAATGGAATAAATATAACCATTGCGCAAGGGGAAATTCAATAAGCCCACATTGGCTCGTAAACGAATAGAACGTTGAGCCGGGTGCATATTTAATTTAATAAACCCAATTTTTTTTCTTTCTTCTTGAGTTCGTTCCCAACGATAGCCCAAACGAACAGAACCCAAAACTGAGGTAATGGCTTCAATACCCACCGCATTGTTTTGCAAAGAGGGGTTCATACGGAAATTACCAAACACTTGCGCCATACCGCCGAGTTCAACACTGATTTTGCTTTTCGATAGCTTTGAAATCGAGTAAAGGCGACTATGAAAGAAATTGCCACTTTTCACATTACTGCTAGTTAATGGTTCTGCATCGTTGGCTTTGTAATTGCCAAAACGATATACCAAACCGGTTTCAATATCCTTGTTGGCATTCAGCGCTTCGTAAGCCAATCCAATCGACATGGGCGAACCTTTATACCATAAAGGGGAAGTAGCCCAATCGCGCATGGCACTTCGATTGCTGTGTAAGCCAATTTGCAAATAATGTTCTTTGGGCAAACGCGCTTGGGCCGGTTGACTCCAAACGGCACAGCCTATCAATAAGGATAGTCCCAAGCACAATCGATTTCTTCTTGTTAGTAACATGTTGAACATATTGATTTAAAACGAAAAATGTTGATTATTAGCAACAAACTTAAGGGTTTCAGAAAATTTGTATACTCACATTTTTAGCGTACTGTAGAAGTTATCTTAAACACTAACAATTAATAACAAAAAATTCTACAAAATGTCTGTTTTTGGAGTTTAAAAATCCTTCGATAGCATCTCACATAAACTTCCTATTTTAGCAACTCAACTTTGCATTATGAAGAAATTGATTATTCCTTTTTTCGCCCTCTTTCTTTGGTCGGCCCCGGCAGATGCCCAAGCCAAAAAAGTTCAAGAGGTGAAGAAAACCGGCACCCAAGTGGTGATTCCTTACCAACAATTTGTATTACCCAACGGACTCACCATTTTGGTGCACGAAGACCATAGCGACCCGGTAGTGCACGTGGATGTAACCTATCACGTAGGTTCAGCCCGCGAAGAAATTGGCAAATCGGGTTTCGCCCACTTCTTCGAACATATGATGTTCCAAGGAAGCGATAACGTTGCCGATGAACAACATTTTAAACTCATTACCGAAGCGGGAGGTACCTTGAACGGAACCACCAACCGCGACCGCACCAATTACTTCGAAACCGTGCCCAGCAACCAATTGGAAAAAATGTTGTGGCTCGAAGCCGATCGTATGGGCTTTTTACTCGATGCCGTTACCCAACAAAAATTTGAAGTACAACGCGCTACGGTGAAAAACGAACGCGGACAAAACTACGATAACCGTCCTTACGGCTTAGTGCAAGAAACCTTGGCCAAGAATTTATACCCTTATGGTCACCCCTATTCGTGGTTAACCATTGGATATATTGAAGATTTGAACCGTGTCAACGTACAAGATTTGAAGAATTTCTTCATGCGTTGGTATGGCCCGAACAATGCCGTGGTAACCGTTGGGGGCGATGTGAATGCCGCCGACGTGGTGAAATTGGTTGAAAAATATTTTGGCAGTATTCCTCGTGGACCGAAAGTAGACAAAACCATTTTACCGTCGGTGGTATTAAAAAGCGACCGTTATGCCAGCTTAACCGATAACTATGCGAAGTTGCCCATGTTGGCTTGTGCTATGCCAACAGTTCCTGCCCATCATCGCGATGAAATGGCCCTCGATTGCTTAGCCGAAATTATTGGTGGTGGCAATACTTCCATTCTATACAAGAATTTAATTAAAACACAAAAAGCTTTACAAGCTTCGGCCTCGCACCCTACCGACGAATTAGCCGGTACCATGCAATATACCATCATGCCAAAACCCGGTACTTCCTTGGCCGATATGGAAAAAGCACTTCGCGAAGCCATTCAAGAATTTGAAACCCGTGGCGTAAGCGACGACGATATAGCCAAGTTCAAATTATCGCGCGAAGCCGCCACCATTTATGGTTTGGAAAGCGTGAGCGGAAAAGTAAGCAAGTTGGCTTCTAACTTCACCTTCTTAAACGATGCCAACTACATTGTAAAAGAACAAGCCCAACTCAAAGCCCTCACCAAGCAAGATGTTTTGCGTGTATACAATCAATACATCAAAAACAAACCGATGGTAATTTTAAGTGTACTCACCAAAGGCACTGAAAATATGAAGGCCGCTAACGACAATTACACCGTGGCCACAGAAGGGTATAAAGCCCCCGATTATGGCTATAATGGCTTGAAATACAATAAAGCCAAAGACAATTTCGACCGCAGTAAAGTACCCGCCGCCGGTGCTAACCCAAGCATTAAAGTGCCCACCATTCAAGCCATGAACGACGATAATATGCGTTTGTTGATGTCGTACAGCGATGAATTACCCGTAGTGAATATCAATATCTCCATCCCCGGTGGTCGCTTACCCGAACAAAATCAATTGAATAAAGTAGGTATCGCCAACTTGTTCACCGCCATGATGGAAGAAGACACCAAACGCCACACCGACCAAGACATCAGCATCATGCTCGATAAATTGGGCAGTAGTATTTCCATTGGCTCCGGGCTCGATGAAACAGGCATTAGTGTACGTTGCTTGAAGAAGAATTTACAAGCTACTCTCGACATCCTCGAAGAACGTTTATTGGAACCGAAATTCACCCAAGACGCCTTCGACCGCTTGAAAAATCAACAATTGGAAAGTATCAAGAACTCAAAAACCCGTGCTGCCACCGTGGCTTCAAGCGCCTTCAATAAAGTAGTTTACGGTAATCAAAATATTTTAGGTTTGCCTAGCGGTGGAACCTTAGAAAGTGTACAAAATATTACCTTGGCAGACATTGAAGATTATTACAAAAATTACATGACCCGCAACGGCGTGAAAGTGGTTGTGGTAGGCGATGTTACCACCGATGATGCGAAAAGCATTTTGGCCCGTTTGAAAAAATTACCCGCAACGCCGGTGAATTTACCTAGCCTTCCTGCTACCAATGCCGCACCGAATAATAAAACCATTTATGTAGTGGATATTCCCAAAGCCGCACAAACTGAATTCCGTGTAGGGTATGTAACCAATTTAACGTACAACCCCACCGAAGAATATTACCGTTGTGGTTTAATGAACTTCCCTTTAGGCGGTGCCTTCAATTGCCGTATTAATTTAAACTTACGCGAAGATAAAGGTTGGACTTATGGTGCTCGTGCCGGCTTCAATGCCAATAAATACACGGGAACCTATTTATTCTCATCGGGAATTAAAACCCCGGCTACCGATAGCGCTTTGTACGAAGTCATGAACGAAATCAATCAATTCATCAACAACGGCATTACCGCGGAAGAAGTGAATTTCATGAAGAATTCCATTGGACAAAGTGATGCGCGTAAATATGAAACCGGTGGACAAAAAGCCGGATTCTTAGGCACTATCCTCGATTATAATTTGCCCTTCGATTATGTACGCGATCAAAACAAAGTACTCGAACGCACACAAGCCGAAGACCTGAATGCCTTAGCCAAAAAATGGCTCAACCCCAATAACATGCAAATTGTGTTAGCGGGCGATAAAAAGGTAATTGCTCCCGGACTCGAAAAAATGGGTTATACCCTCATTGAACTCGATGCCGATGGAAATAGAAAGTAATTATTCTTTCTCGGCTTCCGTAAATACCTGATCGGGAAAACGGGAGTTCAACACATAATTCGAAAAGCGCATCGTAATACTGCCCTTTTCTTTTCCGGTGGCGGCCGGTTTGGACGAAGACTTTTTGTTCAAATCGGCCGCCATCATTTTTGGCATTTTAATTTTCTGCATCTCCAAACGAATCGTCATATCGGATGGCAACGCATAAGCCGACATATTCCCATAACGGCTTTCCGATTCAATAGTCCCATTATTCTTGGTGGTAATTTGCGATTTGTAAATCAATGGGTCTTGTACATCAATCCAAAATTTACCCAATACCAAATCCATATCTTGCTTCAACGGAATCACGTTCACCATGGCACAACGTTTTCCTTGCACGGTTTCATAACCCGATATCACGGCAGTATACGACGTTGTATCGAGTAAGAGTTTACCCACTTGTTGCATGGGGTTTTGCTTCGGCATAAAAAACAAGCCTTTGGCTCTGATGCGAAATTTATCGGGACGCTTGAAATACACCTGTCCACTTAAATTATCCATCTTCACACCCGGCAACTGAAACTGCATGGCTACAGCCGCTTTATAATCGTTCACGCGGGCCAACTTTCGGTTCACCGCGCGAATTAAGGCTTGCGAATCGTCGGTGGCCATGAGGGTTTGCGCTACCAATAAAAAAATACTGCTGAATAAAATACGTCGCATCATGCTGTTATGTCTTTACGTTGATAATGAATCATCGATACTCCCAAGAAAATCACGATATGCGCTATAAGCACCACCGCCGAAAAAATAATATCGCTCATCGGAACCGGGTCTTCAAAAAAACTGCGCCACGCAATCATATGGGTGGTAAATAAAAAAGGTTTTATGGGGTCGAAGGTGGGTAAATCGAACATCCCAATGATGGTGAAAATCACAATAATCGCCATCACACTCACAATGGGGGTAATGGAATTATCAAGCCAAGCACTAAACATAGTACCCAAACTGGCCACCACACTGAGCGATAAAAAGGCAATGCCAAAGGCTCCCATCCAACGCCAACTCATATCGTGGGCACGAATTACAGTCAAGGCTTCACTATTCAAATACATCAAATCGCCATCGCCAAAAATGAGGCGCGATCCAAACAAGGCCAATACGCCCAAAAATACCAACAACAAGAAGGTATAAAACATACCGGCCAACCATTTGGCCAATACAATTTGCCAACGGGCACCGGGGCGCGTCAACAAAAAACGAGCTGTTCCCGTAGCAGTTTCACCCGAAATCAAATCGCCCGTCACCAAAGCCACCAACAAGGGCATTTGCACAATCAAAGATTGTAAAATAATAAAGCAAATCAAATTTCCATTGATGGCCTTGCCTTGCACATCGAATAAATTATCAACCTGCTGGGTTACAAATCCTAAAATTTCTTTCCCATCGCGAAAAAAAGCGGCTTGCAATAAACCACAAACAAATAATATCACCGCAAAGCCAATAAAACTCCGCGGTCTACGAATGGTTTTAATTAATTCATTGTGCACCAAGGCCCAAAATCCTACACTCATAAATTTCCTCCGGTGAGTTTTAAAAAATAATCTTCCAAGGGGTTTCTATAATCCACCCGATAAACCGTAATGCCACGTTGCCCCAAATCGTTCAACATCAAGGGAATAGCCTCTTTCGGTAAATTCAGCGCATACGTATCGGCTTCGCGTTGCACTTGTTTTTCGTACCAAGTGGTTTCGGCAAACAACCGATGTTGTTCCGGCGAATCGTTCAATTCCACATGCACCAACACTTGTTCGTTCGAAAGCAATTCGCTCACCTTGCCTTCCACCTTTTTTTGTCCACGATGAATCACCACCAAATCAGTACAAATAGCCTGCACTTCCGACAAAATATGCGAAGAAAACACAATGGTTTTTCCTTCCTCCCGATTCAATTGCAACATCAAATGCCGCAAATCAATAATGCCTTGCGGATCTAAACCCGTATTGGGTTCATCGAGAATAATCATATCCGGATTATGCAACAAAGCCTGGGCAATCCCCAAACGTTGTTTCATACCATGCGAATACGTTTTCACTTTATCTTGCTGTCGCCCCCACAAACCCACTTTTTTATACAAGGCTTCATATTGGGCTTTGGAATAATTAATGCCAAAAGCCCTGGCCGCCAATTCTAAATTCGTATGGGCCGGTAAATAGGTATAGAAATCGGGCTTCTCAATCATACTGCCCACCCGCATCATCAAGCGCGAACGCTGTTGACTCAAGGATTCACCAAACAATTGAATACGCCCATCGGTAGGACGAATCAAGTCGAGTATCATCCGTAAACTCGTACTTTTCCCCGAGCCATTGGGACCTAAAAAACCAAAAAGGGCCCCTTGTGGGACCTCAAACGACAATTGGTTAACCGCAGTAAATGCACCAAATTGTTTGGTGACTTGTTCGAACGAAATCGCAGGGGCTGTAGCCATGAGGATGTAAAAGTAATTCGTGTTGCAAAGGAAACGAATAAGCTTGCTTGATAGTATATATCAACGTTAATTTCCCCCTAAACTTATACGCCCTGCCCTGCTCACTGTTCCCTCACACTCGCACTCCTGCACTTGCGGGATTTGTGCGTGCCACCCGTAAACTTCGCTTCCGTCTGCCTCAGGCAGAATTCTCGCTCTTGCAATTATAATCCTGTTCATTCTGTCAATCCTGTTTCTTTACAATCCTGTTCATTCTGCCAATCCTGTTTCTTCACTTCTGCTCCTGAACATCCGTGCAAGAAAAAAGCCGTCCTTGCGGACGGCCTCTTTCTAACTAAAACCTACCAAACATGAAATTATTTATTGGCTGCAATATTAAGACTGATTTTTACTTCAGGATAAATGAATTTATCACCGAGCGATTTATCGTTACCATAGAACAATCCCCATTGAGTACGATCGATATTAAATGAGGCTGTAGCAGTTACGCCGGCATCACTTACCGATACTTTAGCCGGGAAGCTAACGTTCTTGGTGCTATCTTTCAACGTTAAATTACCGCTGATTTTGTGCGTAGCGGTGCTGTCGCCGGTAACCGCTTCACAAGCTGTTACAGCAAACTTCGCTGTACCAAACTTAGCGGCATCGAAGAAATCGGGCGATAATAAATGGCCTACTAATTTGTAAGCACCATTGGTATCGGCATCTTTAATCACCATCGAATTCACATCGATAGTAAAGTTACCGGCCGTGATATTACCATTGGCAACAGTCAAACTACCTTCAGTTAATTTGAATTCACCGGCGTGAGTTCCTACCGGCTTAGAACCTAAGAATCCTACTGTACTCGTAGCTAAATCGATGTTGTAAACAGTTCCGTTCGAATCGGTAGCTACCGTTTGCGTGTCGGCTGTTTGTGCGTTTTCTCCTTCAGGAGCATTTTGACAAGCGGCAAAGAAAGCCAAAGCGGTCAAGGATAAAATTACTTTTTTCATTATTTGATATAATTAGAGTGCAAAGATAGAAAAAATTTATATGTTGCAACATCCAAATCTTTAAATCTACGTTAAATATGTTAACAAAATAGGCTACAAAAATCACCGAGGGTGCGGTGAGGTCGTTGTATCTTTGCACCCTAAAATTTTAAGCATGCAAGAAATAGGACTCAAAAATCCTTCGGCTAATTTAGCTGACTTAGGGATCAACCCTTCTGTGGTGAATTGGAATTTAGCCCCTGAAGAATTGACGAAGCAGACCGTAGCGCTTGGACAAGGAACAATCACCGATATGGGCGCCTTGGCCGTTAACACCGGGAAATTCACCGGTCGTTCTCCTAAAGACAAATTTACCGTGAAAGATGCCATCACTGAAAACAGTGTAGATTGGAGCGATATCAACATTGCCTTGTCGCCCGAGCATTTTGATGCCATTTATAACGATATGACGGCCTACCTCCAAGGGAAGGAATTATGGGTTCGCGATGCCTATGCTTGCGCCGATCCTAAACACCGTTTGAACATCCGTGTAATCAATGAAACCCCATGGGCTAACTTGTTCTGCTACGATTTGTTCTTACGTCCAACCGAAGCCGAAGTAAGTACCCAAACGCCGGAATGGATTATTTTACAAGCCCCCGGCTTTTTGGCCGACCCTTCTGTGCATGGTACACGCCAAGCCAACTTCACCGTGGTAAACTTCACCAAGAAAATGATTTTAATTGGTGGTAGTGCCTATACCGGCGAAATGAAGAAAGGTATCTTCGGTGTATTGAACTATGTATTGCCTCACCAAAAAGGTGTATTGAGCATGCATTGCTCTGCTAACGAAGGTAAAGATGGCGATGTAGCCCTCTTCTTCGGATTGAGCGGTACCGGTAAAACCACCCTCAGTGCCGATCCGAACCGTCAATTGATTGGCGATGACGAACACGGCTGGGATGAAGGTTCCGTATTCAATTTCGAAGGTGGTTGCTACGCGAAATGCATTGATTTAACCGAAGAAAAAGAACCACAAATTTATGCGGCCATCAAGCCAAATGCCTTAGTGGAAAACACCACCTATTTAGATGGTACCAATACCGTAAACTTTGCCGATGGTAGCATCACCGAAAATACCCGTGTTGCCTACCCTATTATGCATATCGATAATGCGAAAGAACCAAGCATTGGTGGCGATCCGAAGAATATCTTCTTCCTTACTTGCGATGCCTATGGTATTCTTCCTCCTATTTCGAAATTAAGTAAAGGTCAAGCCATGTACAGCTTCATTAGCGGTTATACCGCCAAAGTGGCCGGTACTGAAGTGGGTGTAACGGAACCACAAGCAACATTCAGTGCTTGCTTCGGTCGTGCCTTCTTGCCCTTGCACCCTACCAAATATGCTGAATTATTAGGTAAGAAATTAGAACAACACCCTAACGTAAACGTATGGTTGGTGAACACCGGTTGGAGCGGTGGTCCTTATGGCATTGGTAACCGCATGAAATTAAGCTATACCCGTGCTATGATTACAGCCGCTATGAATGGCGAATTGAACGATGTAGCTTACGAAGCCCATCCGGTATTCGGATTCAATATGCCTACCAGCTGTCCAAACGTACCCAGCGAAATGTTGATTCCTGCCAATACATGGGCCGATAAAGACGAGTACATGAAAAAGGCTTACGAATTAGCCGCTATGTTTGTGAAGAACTTCGAGAAGTATGCTTCTCAAGCCAATGAAGAAATCTTAGCCGCTGCGCCGAAATTAGCTTAATTCCAAATTAATCCATTGAAAGCCTCCCCTCGGGGAGGCTTTTTTGCATGAATTAATTCTACACACTTATTTAAAAACTCCGAATACATTTGTGCTGTTGAGTTTTATTCGACTGAATTAATTCAACCACCCAATTCGAACTTTCCCTACCCAAACATAAAAGAGTCGCTCCCCGTGAGTGGCTTTTTTTATTCGCTAAAATGTGGATACTCTTATGCCCTACAAATTCTTGGGTAACATTAACTTGCACGAAATATGTATAGCATGAAATCAATGCCATGGTTAATGGGCATACTGAGTTTGGTCGTGTTGGGGTACTCTTGTTCCAATAACAATTCACCTACGCAAGAGAATAACCCACAAGTGTTAATGGGTAATTTCTACTTGAAGAATCAAACCCGCATCAACGATTCCATGACCAAGGCAGCCTTGTGTTTGCATTGGCACGATAAACATTTAGTCATCAGCGATAGTATTTCCTCCGGCTTAGGCGAACTGCCCTCATCCGATTGGGCCGAATTAAAAATTCCAAGCAATGCCATTGCTGCCGCTACCCTCTTCGGCGAATCGGACGATTATATTTATGCGCAAGACGATGCCGGCAAGATTCATGTATATATGGGTAAAGCCGTGCAAGGAAAAACAGAAGAAGAGGTGGAAGCGGTATATGAGGAAATCTTTTCAGAAAAGTAAATTCAGAATCAATAGATTTCATCGTTTTTTCATTTAAAAAAAACAGAATTCCCCTCTGGCGGAGCACAATATACAAGATTGCTTACCGGTAATATCAACCCATAATCAACTTGATACAGCACTCAAATTAAATCTACTATTCCACATGAAAATCCCAGGCATTGAACAATTGCATGAGGTATTCATTTTCGCTGTCATGAATATGATTGTCCGCTTTCACTAAATTCATGGCAAATTGTAAAAACCGCGTACGTTCTTGTGGGGTGGTATCTTCTTCAAAATCGTATAAACAAGCCGTAAAATGGGCTTTCCATTCCTCGGGTTTCAATTGACTAATGATATCCATTTCACGATCGAGGTTCACAGGGAAAGGAAATTCTTCAGTTAAAAAGGTGCGTATTACTCGGTCTTCTTCAGGGTGAAACTTAAAATCAACCGCCGATAATATCATAAGCATATGATAGCCTGCCATCGGCTTATTCATTCGTGTGTTTGTCATAATGTCCAATTATAAATTGGGGGGCAAGATAAGCTGAAGGTCTGTGTACTTTAAGTTAAACTTTTGTGCTAATACCTTACTGGTCAGTTTCCCTTTGTACAAATACGTAGCATCGAGCAAGCCCGGCTTGTGTTCTATAATCGAATCGGCATGACCAATAGTATCGGAACACGACAATAAAATAGGCATCATCACATTGCTGATGGCCGTTGAGGCCGTGCGCGAAACCGCCGAGGCGATATTCGGTACACAATAATGAATAATATCGTGTTTGATGAAAACAGGATCTTCGTGCGTGGTTATTTCCGACGTTTCAAAACATCCGCCATTATCGATACTCACATCGAGAATCACCGAACCGGCACGCATTTTCATGACCATCGATTCAGTTACTACCATCGGTGCAAGTCCACCCTGCGGGCGAAGTGCGCCAATCGCCACATCGGCTTCCTGCAAGGCTCGGGTCAATTCAGTAGGTTCAAGTACCGAAGTAAACACCGATTGCCCAACCGTACGTTGCAAACGCATTAAACGGTAAATGGAATTATCGAACACTTTCACTTGAGCCCCGCAACCCAAGGCCGTCCGTGCGGCATATTCGCCCACCATACCGGCTCCAATAATCACTACGTTGGCTGGAGGAACCCCCGCAATGCCACCCAATAAAATTCCACGGCCACCGTGTTGATTGCTTAAATATTTGGCCGCAATTTCTACCGCATGAATACCGGCAATTTGGCTCATGGAACGCACAATGGGAAAAGTACCGGCGGCATCTTTAATATTGCCCAAGGCTACCGCAATTATTTTTTTATTCAAACAACGTTGCAACATGTTCACATCCATCGAAGGCAAATGAACCGGGGCAAATATGAGTTGGTCTTCTTGCAATAAATCGAGTTCCTCTTGACTAATAGGCGCGGTTTTTACAATAATACCGGCTTTGAATACTGATGCCTTATCGTAGGCAATTTGTGCGCCGGCTTCCGAATAATCCTGGTCGGTAAACGAGGCCGCTAAACCGGCTTGATGCTCCACCACCACATCGTGTCCATTACTCACTAACACCATAACCGCTTGCGGTGTAAGCGCAATTCGGTTTTCTTGAAAGGAACTTTCCTTTGGAATGCCAATGAATAAATTATTTTTTTTTCGGGCGTAAGCCAAAGTTTCCTCTAAGGGATTATAAGAAAAGGAGACGTTGACGTGTGGTTTTTGTTGCGTAGCCATGGCGCAAAATACTTGCGGTGTAAAGATAGGCTTTCGCGTTTATATGTCAAGCACTAACCCATCATAGGCTAAGGCAATCCCTTCAGGTAATTCATTCGATACATCGTGGTGTTTACCCAATTGGTGACTGGCATGGGTAAAATAGGTTTGCCGAGCCCCAATTTCTTCGGCTTTTTGTATGGCTTCCGACAAGGAAAAATGCGATACATGTTTTTCCCGACGTAAGGCATTGAGGACAAGTACCTCCGTTCCCATCAATTGTTGCATGGACGATTCGGAAATAAAATTGGCATCGGTTATATACGTGAAGCGACCAATTCGAAACCCCAAAACCGGCATTTTATAATGCATCACCTCGATGGCTTCGAAGGTAATATCGCCAATGGCGAAGGTTTGTCCGGCTTCAATTTGGTGCATATTCACTTCTGGAATACCGGGGTATTTATCGCCATTGAAGACATATTCAAATTCGCGTGCTAATACTTTTTGGGTAGCCAAATTAGCATAGACATCAACAGGCTTTTGATGCAAGTAATTATACGCCCGAATATCGTCCATACCGGCCACATGGTCTTTATGCGAATGGGTGAAGATTAAACCATCCAATTTTTTTACCCCGGCTCGCAGCATTTGTTGGCGAAAATCGGGACCGCTATCAATCACCACATGGGTGGTTTCGCTTTCAACCAATATGGAGGTGCGTAAGCGTTTATCCCGCTCATCGTTCGATTGACAAACAGCGCAAGGACAGCCAATAATGGGAACACCTTGGGAGGTTCCTGTTCCTAAAAACGTAACGCGTAGGGTCGACATGAGGAGGCGAAATTACAACAAAAGGGCGGGTTTATGCATTCGAACGCGGGTGGGCTTTCCGATACACCGCCTTTAATTTTTCAATGCTGTTGTGGGTATAAATTTGGGTGGCGCTCAAGTTGGCATGTCCCAACAATTCTTTAACCGCATTCAATTCGGCCCCTTGGTTCAGCAGGTGGGTAGCAAAGGTGTGGCGCAATACGTGCGGACTCTTTTTACTCAAGGTGGGGCAATATTGCAAATAGTGATTCACGGTGAGGTAAAGCCATTTTTCGTAAATCGGTTTGCCATTCTCAAGAATCAACAATCGGTTTTCTTCACTTGAACAAAGGGTTTCTCGCTCTCCTAAATACCCTTGAATTAAATCAATCAAAGGCCCGGCAATTGGAATTATGCGCTCTTTATTCCCCTTCCCAATTACCCGAATTTGCGCTTGGGCTAAGTCGATACGAGGAAGGGTAAGATGCAATAATTCGGCGCGACGCATGCCTGTTTGGTACAATAATTCCATGGCCAATTGCTCGGTTCGTCCTCGAAATGAATCGGGAAATACATTCGATTCCAAGAGCGGTACCATCGCTTGTTCGGTGGCCCATACCGGCAATCGAGACGCTTGTTTGGGCGAAACCACTTGTTTGAGCGGGTTATTTGTCATCAAATCTTGCTTCCGCATCCAAGCATAAAACGATTTCAGGGCCGATAATTTGCGTTGCATGGAACGGGCCTTGAGTCCTTGCTCACTCAATTCGGCCAACCAAGACCGCGCTTGCGAGGCCGTAACGGCAAAGGCATCTTGATGTTCATACTGAGCTTGTAGGTATAAAAAAAACTGTTCAAGGTCGTTTTGATACGCTTGAACAGTTAATAAGGAATATCGCTTTTCAAACTGCAGGTAATGCAGAAAAGCATTTGAGGGATTTTCCATATCCCAAATATACGGTTTACTTGCTCGCTTCGCGAACACCGGCAGCAATCTCTTGCTTGTAGATGGCCTTCAGTACCTGGGTACGACGAACCACCGACTTTTTGGTGAACGACTGACGCTCGCGGAGTTGAGGAAGGATGTGGGCCTTCTCAAATTTCTTCTTATACTTTTTGAGCGCCTTGTCGATGCTTTCGCAATCTTTAGAGTCGATAATCAACATACAAATTTCTTGTTTAGGGGTGCAAAGATACCCTTTTCTGTAAACCAAGCAAATATTTTTCTAAAAAAAAGCGGAAATTTATACACAACGTAACATGTACAGGGCTTTTAGTGCGTAGAAAAGGCTATTCGACCAAATATACTTACTTTCGTGTTTCGTATGCGACAATGGATTTTAGCCTTTTTCGGACTTATTTTAATACTTGGGTGTAAACGATATACCGACCCCGACCCCATCAGCGACGACCGGATTAATAACCCGTATTGCAACGATCCTTCAGCGGTCAATTACAATTGGGGTTTCCCCGGCAAGCCCGATAATTCAGTTTGCATTTACCCCAGTGCTGTTTTTGAAGGTAACTTTTTAGTGTACGATACCGTTTGGGGGCCCAACCAAGTGGTATTGCAAACCCAAGCCTTTCCCTTACAAGTCGTAGCCCTCGATACCGTTCGCATGCAATTACTCGGTTTTTGCGATACGGCCAAGCATAGTGCTCGTGCCAATCGCTTCTTACGCTTCACCACCGACACCCTTATTGGATTAGGACAATCGTATTGTGCCGGGAAAGACACCTTGCAAGTGATAGGCACCAAAACCAATTTATTCGATACTTCCGGCTTCGACATTGAATACATTTTGTATACCGATACCGGGATGGTTTACCACAAAGGCCGAGCCAACAAACAATAAGAAACGATGTTTACAGGAATTATAGAAACCTTAGGCGAATTGAAGGATGTTCGAACCGAGAACGGCAATGTGTATTTACAAGTTAGCAGTGCCTTAGCCCCTGAATTGAAAATAGACCAATCGCTAGCGCACGAAGGCATTTGTTTAACCGTTACGCATATTGAGGGCGATACGCACACCGTTTGTGCCGTGCCCGAAACCATTCAAAAAACCAGTATTGGTTCATGGACCGCCGGACGAAAAATTAATTTGGAACGGTGCATGCTCATGAATGGACGTTTGGATGGCCACATTGTGCAAGGCCATGTTGATACCGTAGGCACTTGTATAAAACGCATCGATGAAGCCGGCGCTTGGCGCTTTGTATTTCAATTTGCACCCGAGTTTGCGCATTTACTCATCGAAAAAGGATCGGTATGCATCAATGGCGTTAGCTTAACTTGTTTTCATGTGGGCGCTGATTCTTTCGAAGTCACCATTATTCCTTATACGTACGAACATACCAGTTTTAAAGCCATGCAAGTTGGGCAACGCGTGAACTTGGAATTCGATGTTTTGGGTAAGTACATCGCCCGTTTCCGCGAATTAGGTCGATAACAAACACCACTATTTTCTCCCTTATTTTTGTTTTCAAATTTCAACATGCAAATTCAATTATTCATCACCGGTGGCACCTTCGATAAAGAGTACGATTTAATTAACGGCAAACTCTATTTTACGAATTCGCACGTGGAAGAAATTTTACAACGTGGCCGTAATACCACCGATGTTGAGGTAACCCAACTGATGATGATGGATAGTTTGGACATGGGTGAACATGAACGCCAACAAATCGTCAAGGCTTGCAAAGACTGTCCACAAAACCACATTATCATTACCCACGGTACCGATACCATGGTAGAAACCGGGAAAGCCTTGTTGAATGAAAAATTAAACAAAACCATCGTCATTACGGGGGCTATGATTCCCTATACCTTTGGTTCCAGCGATGGACTTTTTAACATGGGCAGTGCCATGGCTTTCGTGCAAACCTTACCCCATGGCGTTTATTTGGCCATGAATGGTCGTTTTTATCCCGCCAATGCCGTGCGTAAAAACAAAGAAACAGGGTATTTCGAAGCCTTGTAAGCGGCCTCAATTTACCTATCAACTATAGGTTTTTTAACAAGTATTATTCATGCTTTGCATTAGGCAAGCCCATGTTTCGGGTGTACTTTTGCGCGAGCTTTTTTTTATGAAAAAATCAAGTATAATCGGATTAGTGGTTATTGCCGCCGCCTTGGCCGGCATATTAAGCATGGTGGGCGATTTCAGCAGTTATCAAACCTTTGAAAGTGCTGAAAAAAAAGCCGGTAAAACCTTGCAAATTATTGCTACCCTCGACACCCTCAATCACGGTATGGAATACGACCCCGTGAAAGACCCCAATCGCTTTGTGTTTTACGCCACCGATGAATCGGGCGCTACAAAAAAAGTGGTGTTCAATGGTACCAAACCCCAAGACTTTGAGCGGAGTGAGCGCCTCACCATGACGGGACGTATGGAAAACGGCGAATTCAAATGCTCGAAAATTTTAATGAAGTGCCCCTCGAAATACAATACCGATCAGGTAGCGGTTGGGCAACCGAGCTAAACACGCCCCATCCCTTTTGCTGAATATTGCTGAATCATAAAACACCCTCCCTTGGAAACTACTCAATTTCTTAATGAACATTTATTGCCCGGACAAATTGGGCAGTTTTTTGTGATTTTATCGTTCGTGGCGGCCATGGTATCGGCCTTTGCTTATTTCTCGGGCGCCCAAAGTACCCTTGAAACCGAAGCCAATAAATGGAAACTCATTGGTCGTTCAAGCTTTTATGTCCACAGCCTCAGTGTGTTCAGCATTTTCGGCATTTTGTTTTACCTCATTTTCAATCACTATTTCGAGTACCATTATGTATGGGCCCACTCCAGCAAAAGTTTGCCCTTCAAGTATTTATTGTCGTGCTTTTGGGAAGGACAAGAAGGGAGTTTCTTGCTGTGGAGCATTTGGCATTGTGTATTGAGTTTCTTCGTGATGCGCCGGGCCAATACCTGGGAAGCCCCCGTGATGACGGTGGTAAGCGTGGTGCAAATTTTCATTAGCAGTATGTTGTTGGGCTTGCATTTTGGCGAGTTCAGCATTGGCACTACCCCCTTCGAATTATTACGCGACCACATGGCAGGTGCCCCCATTTTTGCCCAACCCAATTATTTAAGCATGATTGAAGACGGGAACGGCTTAAATCCCTTGCTTCAGAACTATTGGATGGTGATTCACCCCCCTATTTTATTCTTGGGTTTTGCGGCTACCTTATATCCCTTCGCTTATGCCGTGGCCGGTTTGTGGAAACAACAATACGACACCTTATTGCAACCCTTATTGCGTTGGTCGTTATTGAGTGGCATGGTATTAGGAACCGGTATTATGATGGGAGGCGCTTGGGCTTACGAAAGTTTAAACTTCGGGGGGTATTGGGCTTGGGATCCGGTAGAGAATGCCTCCTTGGTGCCTTGGCTCGTGATGTTGGCCGGTTTACATACTACCATGATTTACAAAGCCACCGGCTATTCGTTGAAATCAACCTTGTTGTTCTTCATCTTCTCGTTTGTATTGGTTTTATACTCCACCTTTTTAACCCGTACCGGCATTTTAGGCGACACCAGCGTGCATGCCTTTACCGGCGAAGGCGATTCCTTAAAATTCCATTTATTGGTGTTCATGTTCGGGATGTTATTGCCCGCCTTGGCCTTGTTCTTCTACCGTTACAAACAAATTCCCGATGTAAAGAAAGACGAAGAAGCCCTCAGTTCGCGCGAATTTTGGATGTTCATTGGGGCTTTGATTCTCATGATATCCGTGGTACAAATTACCTATACCACCTCCATGCCCGTATGGAACAAAATCTTCGGCACCTCGTTAACCGTAACCGACCCCATAACCCATTACAACAAAATTCAATTGTGGATTACCCTTTTGATTTTGCTATTAACGGCCTTGGTGTATTACCTCAAATTTAAAACCAGTAACTGGCGCGATGTCCTCCGCAAACTCAGCATTCCCATTGGATTGAGTGCCGTTACGGCCGGTGCCATTATTTATTCTCAAGACTTGCATGCCTGGCCCATTGCCCTATTAATGATATCAGCTTGCTTGGCCTTTTATGCGAACTTGTATTACCTCATCACGGTCATTAAAGGCAAGGTGATTAAATGGGGCGGCACCACGGCGCATTTGGGCTTTGGACTCATGATTGTTGGTATTATACTGTCCGGTTACAATAAAGAAGTGATTTCCATCAATCGCTTGGGCGTTGATTTCAATATGGGCAAAGAAACCGAAGCCGAAAACAAAAAGGAAAGCAGGGAGAATGTATTATTGTTTCGGAATGTGCCCGTAACCATGGGGGGCTATACCCTTACGTATATGGGTGATACCGTGGCTGAACCCAACCATTACTACCGTGTTCAATATCAAAAGTTTGAAGGCGATACCGGCAAAGTGATAGAACAATTTGTATTGGAACCCAATGCCCAAATCAATCCGAAAATGGGCTTGATATCGAGTCCGGATACGCGCCACTATTGGACCCACGACGTATTTACCTATGTCACCTCCACCGTCGATAAAACGAAGCGAGGCGATACCACGGCCTTCACCACCAAGCAAGTTAAACCCGGCGATTCCATATTCTTCTCGCGTGGTTTTATGGTATTCCGCGGGTTCAGCACCGATACCTTGGCACCGAGTTATAAACCCGAAACCGGCGATATTGCTGTGGCGGCCCAATTGGATATTTACGATTTACACGGCACCGCCCTCAAAGCACGTCCAACTTATATTGTACGCAATCAGCAAGAACAATTTTGTTTAGATACGGTGTCGCAATTCAATTTGTACACGCGACTCAGCAAGGTTATTCCGGCCGATAATGCCGCCCTCATCGACTATAAGCAACCCAATGCCATGGAAGATTATATCATCATGAAAGCCATGATATTCCCGTATATCAACCTCTTGTGGTTGGGGACAGTCCTCATGATTTTGGGCTTTTTTATTAGTTTGCTCAAGAGAATTCAAACAAAATAATTGCGATTCTCAAAAATCGCATTATATTTACCTTGTTAAACATTCGAGCGGTGCAGGCTTCCATTTCCAACTCGTAGCAAGCCCCAATCGTCTAACACAAAAATTATTCATACATGAAAGGAATCATTTTTACCGCTTTAGCTACTTTCACGTTGTTCACTGCTGTGGTGGTAGAATCTTGCAAACCCGACAAATGCAAACAAGTAAGTTGCGCTTACGGCGGCGTTTGTTTAGATGGTGCTTGCAGTTGCCAAACCGGCTATGAAGGAGAACATTGCGAAACTGTTACTCGTGCTAAATTCAAAGGCATTTACAATGTGAACGAAAACGGAACCTTGAGTGGTGCCGCCCAATACACGGTAAGCATCGAAGACGGTCCAAAAATCAATCAAGTCCTCATTAAAAACTTCCAAAACTTATTGCAGGAAAGCGTAGTAACCGGAACTGTTTATAAAGACACGTTATGGATTCCGTTGCAAAACTTCGCCAACGATACCCGCAGTGTAGAAGGTTGGGCTTACATTACCGATACCAATCCATTGAACCAACATTATTACCAACACGCTATTGTTTCGGTGTACTACAAAGTAACCAATTTGGCTACCAGCCAAGTAAACGAATACGGTAGTGGTGGTGCCTTACCATCGGTTTGGAGCAAATAATTTTAAACTTAAATACAAAAGCCGGTTGATGATTCAGCCGGCTTTTTTTTGTCTTTTTTTGCTTTGGGGCTGTGTGCGAAGAAATATCATTCAGCCATTGTCGGGCTTCTTCGGGCTCCGCTCCGCTTCGGCCACACACGCTCCCACGCGCGCCCTCGCACTCGCTGTCGCTCACGCTCATGCGCGCGCGTTAGCGCGTGTGTCTTCCCCTTCGTATCCCGCAGCCCCCTAGCCGAAGTACATCTATCGGCTGTTAGACAATTTCAGAGATGCCGGCTGTTGAAAAAAGCGGAACAAGGCTTCAGACGATGAGCGATAGCCGTGGTTGTAGCGGAAAGCGTTGGTATGTAGAGCCAGGGCATGCCCTGGCTCTACATACCAACCTTGCAGCGAAAAACACGACGGGTGTTGAATAAAGAAATATGGATGCGCTTCTAAAAAAAAGCCCTTATCCTTTTCCGTAACACAAGGAATTGAGGATGGCGGCGGGCATGGCCGGGAGTTTGTGGCGAGGAATGAGTAATGACGTTAAATCGGCAAATTCTTTGAACACATAGTGCGAATCGGCGGCGGCTTTGAGGTAATCGGCGCCGGTTGAGCCACCGGTTCCAATGCGGCGTCCAATCATGCGTTGCACCATGTTCATGTGGCGGTAGCGCCATTGGGCCAAGAGTTCGTCGATATCGAGCAAGGCATTTAAAATTTGATACGGCGTATTGAGCAAGGGATAATCGCGGTACAACATAATGAACAAGGCAGCGCGACGGGCGTCTGCGCTGAGTCGGAGATGAGCAACCTCCTCGCCGGCTTCGCCCAACAGCATATCGAATAATTTTAAATTGCCTTTTTCATTTTCCAGTAAGGACGCATCGTAAGCGGCGCGGTAGGCCGACATAAACGAAGTGTGTTCGCCCCAAGTGGCATTGGCTTTGAGGAAAGGCATGCGTTCGAGCCATTGACTGACCAGTACAAACAGGGAGACTTGTTGTTCGGCGTGTTTCACACGTTCCACATCGCTTGAATTGAGTTGCGAGAGGTAGTATTGTTGTCCAAAACGCCTATCGAATGGGAGTCCGAGCAAGGCCTCAAGTATTTTAAATTGAATACTTTGGAAGCCTGAGGCGGGGCGAAGGAAATCGCGAAAATCAAGGAAATCGAGGGGCGTCATGGTTTCGAGGATACCGAGTTTACCCACCAGCATTTCGAGAATTTTTCCAACGCGAGCGAGGCGGTGCAAGGCATTGGCCATATCGGCGGAATTATCTTCGATGGTTTGTTTTTCGAAAATTTCGCGAACGATGCCCACTTCGTGGAGCATTTGTTTAAACCAGAGTTCGTAGGATTGATGGATGATGATGAAGAGCATTTCATCGTCGGCGCGCACGCCATTCTTTTTACTTTCTTCGTCTTGAGCATTTAAAATTTTATCGAGTTGGAGGTACTCACTGTAATAAACAGGCTTCATAATTGGGGCATTGATAAGGGGTAAAATTAAGCGATTGTGTTCGATAAAAACACGATGAATATCAGTTCGTGGAGTTGAGAAAATAAATTAAGCCTGAAGTGTTCGTAAAATGAAGGAAGCCCTTATATTTGCCGCGGAGAGATGGCAGAGTGGTCGATTGCGACGGTCTTGAAAACCGTTGACTGTAACAGGTCCGGGGGTTCGAATCCCTCTCTCTCCGCTGAACTGTAAGATAAAGAGTAGGAGTAAGCGTAAGAATATCACCGCTTATTCCTACTCTTCTTGTTTCTCCTACTCCTACTCCTACTCCTACTCCTACTCCTAAAACCTCTCCCCATGTTCAACTTCCAAAACCTCGACGTATACAAGAAATCCAGATTGTTTCACTTAGCATGTAAAACGATATTAAAAGAACACAAAGCGGAGAAGTATGTAATTGACCAAATGGGTCGAGCTTCATTTAGTATTGTACTCAATATCGCAGAGGGACTTGCCAAAACCTCCAATGCCGATAGAAGAAATTATTTTACCGTTGCTCGTGGTTCTGTTTTTGAATGCGTAGCTGTATTGGACCTATTAAACGATGAACATCGTTTAAGTGATGAACAATATCAAACAAATCTTGGGTTAGCCGATGAAATATCGAGAATGTTGTACATCATGATACAGAATTTAAGTAAGTAATACCCCTTTGAGAGTAGCTCCTCTGTAGAGTTAACATCCCTTTCATTTCAACAATGCAAAATTCAAACATCAAAACTATATTTACTATTTGTCAAAAAAAGAAATAATTTAACCTGAATTGTTCATTATTTTTATTAGTATGATTTATTTACCTATAAATGTCCAACGTAAATGGTATTTCGGTCGGTGGGGAGAGGCTGACCGAGAATGATTGCCTTCTCGGATAGGTATTGGAAACAAAATTGCATTTACGCAATTCTCAATGAGATTAAATTTGTTCTCGGTCAGCTTCGGGACACCGACCGATAGGAAAAATTCAATTCGTGGACTTTGTACGTTGACACATAAAAGATTGCGCTCGATTTTAATTTCCAATTACGTTTTGCGCCCATTTATATTTTTTTGCGCCTAAAATTTCCCTATCTTGCGCCCATATATATCAAAACATGAATGATAGCGCCCATTTTTCAAACATTGCGCCCATAATTCAGGGAGAAGCGAAACCATTCACTGGTTGGTTAGTTGGGTATGCCGCAATTATTGAGAAGTTTAAATTGGAGATGCCACTACCATTGCTGAAAGCCATGGTATCAGAAAGGACTCATCAAGTAAAAACAGACGAATGGATAGTCTTACCCTATGCCTATTTGCCTCAAGACCATATGGGGCTTACCCGGGTTGAAGCACTATTTAACCATTTGGTTTTTGCGCTCAAATATGAGGGGGTTGATTTATTGCTTTTCGCAAAGTTGCAAGAGAAATTAAACAATACAGAGTTGCTGGAGCTCGTGAATATCGAACCATTGGGTCAGTATTCTAGAAGGATATGGTTTCTTTTGGAATGGGTATCGGGAAGTCTAATTAATGGCAAAAACGACCTATCCAAAAAGAGCTATATACCTGTAATAGACGAAAAATTGCAATTTGGAATAACAGGAATAAAGTCACCCAGACATTTAGTGTTGAACAACTTGCCTGGCACAAGGAGGTTTTGTGCGCTGGTGCGCAAAACGAAAAAAATCGAAACGCACTTAGCAAAAGATTACATTGAATTAAACAGGATGCAAATTGCAGGTATCCGAAAAGATATTATTCAAAGAGCTTCAGCTTTCTTATTGCTAAAAGATTCAAAGGCATCCTTTACTATAGAGGGGGAAAGCCCCAAGAGTAAGAGAGCCGCTCGGTGGGGTACTGCAATCGGACAGGCAGGTCTAAACGACTTAACCAAGGACGAATTAATCCGCTTGCAGCAACTGGTTATAGAAAATAGCCGATTTGTTGATATGGGCTTCAGGGAAAAAGGAGGCTTCGTTGGCGAACATGATCGTTCTACGGGTGAGCCAATCCCTGACCATATTTCAGCTAGGCATGAAGATTTAGAAGATCTAATTGACGGTTTGATTTATACTAATCAAATGCTCATCAAGGATGACATACATGCTATTGTTGCTGCTGCTATGGTCGCATTCGGATTTGTTTTTATTCATCCATTTGAAGATGGGAATGGAAGAATTCACCGTTATTTGATTCATCACCTATTGGCCAAAAAAGGGTTTACGGATCAGGGCATTATTTTTCCGGTGTCGTCATCCATTTTGAATCATATCCAAGATTATCAAAAAGTTTTGGAATTATATTCTAAACCATTGTTGGATTTTATTGAATGGGAAGAAACGCCAGATCACAACGTAAAAGTAATCAACCAGACTTTAGACTATTATCGTTTCTTTGATGCAACCCGTCAGGCTGAATTTCTTTTTGATTGTGTGGAGGATACTATAAAGAATATCGTGCCACAGGAAATTAAGTTCTTGGCTAATTATGATTCGTTCAAAAAGTACATGGAAGAGGAATATGAAATGCCAGATAAGATGGTATCAACATTAGTTCGGGTCCTAGAACAAAACCAGGGCGTATTGTCAAAACGAGCCAGAGAAAAGGAGTTCGTCATGTTGACAGACAGAGAAGTCAAGAATATCGAATCTACCTATGCAACTCTTTTCGATTGATTGGATTCAGCTTGAAAGGAACGCTTATTTGGTGGATAAATCTTTAGGGATTCTCCGAAGGGTTCATTATATTTGAATTATCCAAAGGCTGGCTAAGCAGAGAGTCAAGTCCCCCAACTTTTTTGACTTGGTTTCCTAATGGTGACTCCTTTGGCTAAAGATAGACGTAAATCATTGAAAATCACATACTTAGGAGTTTAGGTTCATAGACCTCTCTCTCCGCTGAACAGTAAGATAAAGAGTAGGAGTAAGCGTAAGAAAATCACCGCTTATTCCTACTCTTCTTGTTTCTCCTACTCCTACTCCTTCTCTTACTCCTACTCCTACTCCTACTCCTACTCTTAAAACCTCTCCCCATGTTCAACTTCCAAAACCTCGACGTATACAAGAAATCCAGATTGTTTCACTTAGCATGTAAAACGATATTAAAAGAACACAAACCAGAGAAGTATGTAATTGACAAAATGGGTCGAGCTTCATTTAGTATTGTACTCAATATCGCAGAGGGACTTGCCAAAACCTCCAAAGCCGATAGAAGAAATTATTTAACTTGAATTGTTCATTATTTTTATAAGTATGATTTATTTACCTATAAATGTCCAACGTAAATGGTATTTCGGTCTGTGGGAACATCGACCGATAGGAAAATTTCATTTCACAAACGGGTTGTCTCAGGACACCAATCGATAGGAAAAGAGGAACAAAGAATTGGACGATGAAAAATAGCCCCGGCTGCAGCAAGGTGCCATGCACCGCGGAAGACGGGACGGGTGTTTCATATAGTTATGCTGTTGCGCTTCAAGGCCATGTTTTAGGCTTCCCCGCTTGTGCCCATTGCGCCGGAATCAACAACATGAAAATTAAAGCCGCTGCCTTAAATAAGTTCGACAATACCGGATCTTGTTTAAATTGCCAAATTCCGATGAGTGAAATACAGGCCAACAAAAACATAATGAATAATATTACCTTTTTCATGGTATTGAATTTGATGACAAAATTGATGGCATTTTATTATATAAATTCATTTATATTTGATATGTTTATCATAACGTTTATTTATGAACTACACCTTGAACCAACTTCGAATTTATGCCACAGTTGTTCGACTGGGCAGTATTACGAAAGCCGCCCGAGAACTGAATTTAACACAACCGGCGGTTTCAATTCAACTGAAGAACTTTTCAGCCCAATTCGACATTCCCTTGATTGAGATAATCAATAAAAAAATTCGTATTACCGATTTTGGAAAATCAATTGCACGTTCGGCTGAAAATATGTTGGAGGAAGTGCATCGGATTGACCAAACCACCCAATCGTATAAAGGACTATTAAGCGGGAAATTGAAAATCGGGTTAGTGTCAACCGCTAAATATATAGCCCCCTATTTCATTAGCGATTTTATGCAAGGGCATCCGGGAATTGAATTGAAAATGGATGTTTCGAACAAGGCTCAAGTGTTTTCCGACTTGGCCGAAAACGCCATCGATTTTGCCTTTGTAACCATTCTACCCAAGGATATTCCCATTCAAAAAATGGAATTATTAGAACAGAAACTATACTTGGTAGGAAGCCAAATGCTTCCTGTCAATAAACAACAAACCTCCTACGATTTTTTCAATTCTATTCCGCTAATTTATCGAGAGCCGGGATCGGGTACCCGACAAATTATGGAACAATTTATTCGAAAGAATAAATTACCCGTTACTATGAAGATGACCCTTACGAGCAATGAGCAAGTGAAACAAGCGGTGATGTCGGGCTTAGGTTATAGTATTATGCCCCTTATTGGTTTGAAAAATGAATTAATAGCCAAACAATTGCACATCATTCCGGTGAAAGAATTCCCCATTCGTTCCACGTGGTATTTAATTTGGCTTAAGAACAAACCCTTATCGCCCTTGAGTCAAGCCTTTTTAACTTACTTACGAAAAGAAAAAGAACATATTATTGAAACGAAATTCAAATGGTACGAAGCATTTAATTAAGCCATCGATTGATGCCATTGTTCAACGCCGCCACAAAGCCATTGGGCATTATAGCCTTCTTGCAATAACCATTTGGTGGCAAAGGCAGAGCGACCACCACCCTTTCCGCAAGTAACCACAATAAAGTTTTCTTTATCAATTCGTTTTATTTCCGACGATATTTCATTGAGCGGTATATGCCTTGCCAATGGAATATGCGAATGGGTATATTCCTCGTAATTCCGAACATCAATAATTTGAATATTATTTTTTTGCTGCAACAGGGAACGAACGATTTCGGGTTTTATGCATTGTACAGGTACCGGTATTTGTTTGGGCATGCGCCAATAAACCATAATACCCGATAAAACCGTAATACCTCCTACAAACCATATAGCCATTTCGATACCGAACGCATCGGCAATAATACCGGATATAATGGCCCCGAAGGCATAACCCAAATCGCGCCACAAACGAAAAACGCCTATACCGGCAGCCCGTTGTTCCGGATGACACCCCTTGGCAATGGCCACCATAAAGGTAGGATAAACCATAGCCGTAGCAATTCCTAATAAACCGGCCGACAACATAAACGCCATGTTCCCACGCCAAAGAGGCAATAGCAATAATATCACCCCCTGCGCCAACATGCCAAAAACCAATAATCGTTTTATGGACCATTTATCGGATAAAGGTCCGGTAAACAATTGTCCAAGTCCCCAAACTGCCGGATATATAGCCGATACAATGCCAATTTCTTCTTGATTAAAAAATAGCTGATGCAATAAAATGGGCAGTAATCCCCATAACATGCCATCGTTCAAATTATTCACCATGCCAGCCTGCGTAACAGCACTCAACGTTTTATTGGTGAAACTGGTTTCAATAAAAACACGTTTCATTTTAGGCATCATGCTTTTACCTTGTTCTGCTTGTAGCATACTTCGGGTATCGTTAACGCTGAGCAAGGTGACTAAGAAACCAATGATAGAAAAAAACACGCCTAAGTAAAATGGATAAGGTCGATAAGCATAATGTTCCGCCAAGTTCGCCGTGAGGTATGCACTAATTCCTAAACTTAAATAACCGGCAAACTCATTGAGTCCCATGGCTAAGCCCCGATTCTTTTCACCCACCAAATCAATTTTCATAACCACGGTACTGCTCCACGCAAAACCTTGACTTAAGCCCATGAGTATATTAGCTAAAACAATCCAATTCCAATGATTCGCATAAATAAATATCCACGGAATAGGAATGGCTAATAGCCAACCCAACAATAACCAATTTTTACGTCCAAGTGCATTCGAATAATGCCCCGACAAAAAATTGGCCAATGCTTTTGAAATACCAAAAGCAACAATGAAAGTTAGTAGTGCCGAGTGAGATGCGATATGAAATTCGGATTCAGCGAATCGGGGTAAGATGCTTCTTTCCATTCCCAACATGGCCCCTACCAAGGCATTAACACCCACTAAAATGACAAACTGAAGCCAATTTTGTTTAAGGCCTTGTTTTACAACGTTGCGCTCATTCATAATAAGCAAAGTTCCCCTTGTTTACCATGGAGGTAATTTACAAATGATAAATAGTTGTTTGCTTCATATGCTTTGAAGCTATTGCATTAATTAAAATTGTTGATTAAAAAGAACCCGAACAACATCACTTGGTTACAATAAACAATTTTATTACCTTCGCCGCGGTGAGATGCCAGAGAGGTCGAATGGGTCGCACTCGAAATGCGAAGTAGGGGCAACTTTACCGGGGGTTCGAATCCCTCTCTCACCGCCTCCAAAAATTAAATGCCTTTAACAGGCATTTTTTTTGTGCTTTTTTAAACCGAAATAATTACCGGGTTGTTTAATTTGTCGTTATTTTTTGCCCCGAATTCGACTCAAACTAACGGCAGTTATACCTAAATAAGACGCAATGAATTTGAGTGGTATTCGTTTAATAACTTCTGATTGGGTTTCCATTAAAATTTGATACCGTTCTTCGGCCGAATTAAACTGCATATTTTCCATGCGTTGAAGCGTTTGAATATGGTAGGTATGAAACAGTCGACGGAAAACAACTTCAATACGAGGAAAAACAGTAAAAATAGGCTCCAACTTGGCTAAATCGAGGGCAATTAATTGAGTAGGTTCGATGGCTTGTATAGCTCGTTTACTAGGCACTCCGGCCAATAAACTTTCAAACCGAACGGTGAGATCCCCTTCGAAATTAAAACATTCTGTTACTTCAATTTCGTTGTGCATGTAATAAACACGCGTACACCCTTTTTGTATAAAATAAATGGTTCTGCAGGTTTGTCCAATATGCTGTAACAAGGCATTTTTTTTGATAGATACTAATCGAGCCGTGCTCAAAACCAAGTCTCGTTCAGCTTGGTTAAGCGCGTTCGTGGGGTCTAACAACTTAAAGAAGGTCAAAATCTGCAATTCCACTGCGCAAAGTTAAACGCAGAATTCAGGTTTTGTATCAAAAATGCATGTAATTTTAATTAGGTCATAAGCAAAATCTATATCAAAACCGGTAATTGGCCGATATTGTGGTATGCAACATATTGACTTTGTTGATGATATTACTCGACTTTTCGGGTGTTTTCAAGGCCCATTTGGCAGTGAATAAAGCCTGACATTCTAAGCCATTTAATCGTCCGCTAAATCGATAGCGCCAATCGAGCATGGCTTGTGCGTAGGAAGGCATACCATATTTATTTAAGCGATAATTATCCGGTGAGGGTAATTGATAAATACCGCCGGCCAATTGCCATTGCCAGGCTTTTGATGGTTTCAGCCAATGATAACGAATTACCCATGCTTGCATATTGCCTAAGCCTTCATTACGTTCTCGAGGCATGAACGTGAAGAAAGGATCTCGCCCCCATTCCCGTGGCATTAAATAACGACCTTGGGCTGTTATTCGATTATACTGTAAATAGAATTGGTGTTGTTTCTTTTTATAAATGGCTTGAAAACCAAAGCTTGTAGCTTTTGCATGAGGTTCCATGTAATATTGCCCTGCCTGTGGTAGCGGATCGAATTGTGAAAGCGATTGTTGATGAATTACCTGGGCACTCCCCTGCCATTGTCCATTGAGCCATTCCCATTTTTTATCGACCTGAAAGAGACTGGTATACATTAAACGGTCGGCATACAAATGCCACCATTGTGTTTGCCAACGATGTTTGAACGATTGATGCCATGCCAACATACCAATATATTTCGCCGAAATATGTTGCGCATAATTCGATTTGGAACCGTTAAGGTTTACGCCTTGTGCATATAAACCTACCGACTCCCCTATACTATACCATTTCGTTGTGCTTCGCGGTGAAATACCATAAAGCAAAAAACCTTCCAAACGCGACTTAGACGTAATCTGTTTTTCGGCATACAATCCGTTCACACCGGTTGGACGCATCCGACCATCTTGTAAGTTGATAAATGGGGTATTAATCAGTTGTTTTCCCAATACTAACTTCCACGTTTTTCTGTCGTAGCGCAAATAAAGTTCCTCTAAGCGATCAATATTCTTTTTGTTGGAAGGATCGGTGATATCGAACAGTCCAACTTCGTAGCGATTTTTTTGTCCGCTGAGCGAATCTGCTTTTACTAAATTACTCGACCCAATATTAAAACTATAAAATCCACTCACGGCCAATCGAAAGCCATGCCAAGCTTGTGTTTCCATGCGTAAACCTCCCCCAAGGGCATTCGCATAATAATCGCTCAACCCTTTGGCATTGTCGGTAGCCATGAACATATAACGGAAATGCCCACTGAAATTGGCTTTTTTAAACAAGGCTTGAATCCCATCATCGGGCGCCTTTGCCGTATCGGATTTCCAAATGGCCGGTTTTTCGTCGAGGGCTTGATGTTGCGCTTTGGCCAATGAAGGCAACAGGTTAATTAGGAATAAAAATAGGATTCTTCTTTCGAGCAAATTCTTCTTCATTTATTGAAACGTGTAAGGAACACCATGCACTTGCGAAAGTAGTGTTTCAGGAGCATCTAAAGCAATGGCATTTTTTTCGGGCGTTGGCGTTACCGGCGAATGTTTTTGAATATAACTCCCTAAAACACCGTGCAATGAATAAGGCGTATTCTCAGCTTCTTTAACCCCTTTGATTCGGCACAACATATCGGCCGGGTCACCATCGCGTTCGCAAGCTAAAATGGAATAGGTTTTAGTTTCATCTAGAGGTACACCACGTACTTCTACCGATTCAATGCGTTGTCCCATCGGCTTAAACGCATAAAACTTAAGCTTCATGCCTTTGAACTTCACCACCCATCCGCCAAAACGTTTCGATGCATCGGCCGCAAATACATTATTCAATTCCTTTTCTAACCATTCCAATAATTGTTTACCGCTCACCTTGCCTTTTCGCACGGTACTATCTACCGGTAACATATCCACCACATAGCCATTGGTGATGGGAATTAAACCGTTTTCATTGGGGGTAGTTCGTGGTGGACAAAAACGGAAGCCATTTGAAAGGACGATATCGGTATCGGGGAAATGATCATGCAAGGCATTCAGCACCAAGGTATCAATGGGGTTTTCAATTACGAAATATCGATATAAGGGAATGGTGCTGTAACCAATAACCGAATAAATATCATTTTCCCAAGCGGTTTCTGCTTTTTCAATCAATCGATTCATTTTAGGATTAGCCACATGCTCATCGGGAGAAACATCGAGTAATTGATAGGCATCATGCACCAAATGTTTGTTTTCAAAATACAAATCCAATTGTCCAATAAATGAACCAAACGCACCGGGTTCTACCACCTTGGCATATTTACCTTGCAATGGCACACGTACCCGTTCGTGGGTATCGCCACCTAAAATATAATTCACCCCTTCGCAAGCCGGATGATTCGATAAGGCAATTTGTTGCGAGAGTCCTAAATGAGCTAATACAATAATCGCATCGCATTTTTCGGTCTCCCGTAAATAATGTACGTATTCGGCTAAGTTTTCTTCGGGGGCGGTGTATAAAATGCCTTTGCTGTAATTCGGACTTTGGCGAATTGGCACCAAGGGATCGGTATAACCTAAAAAGCCAATGCGAACATCTTCGAAAGCTTGTACGGCATAAGGTTTAAAAATAAAATCGCCTTTTTGCTTGTTCCCTAAATCGTGAAACATATTGGTGCAAATCGTGGGCGCCTCCAATTGCCCCATGAGTTCTTGCATCCGTTTCTTACCATAAATCACTTCCCAATTGCCCGGCAAAAACAAATCGTATTCGCAAGCATTTAAAATAGGAACAAAGGCATCTCCGGTAGTTTTCACACTGAGTTGACTTCCTTGAAACATATCGCCGGTGTCGATGAACAGGGCGTTTGGATTTTTCTTTCGAAGTGATTGAAACATGGCCGAAATGGTGGCATACCCACCTGCTTCGCGAAATACGGCTTGTCCATTTTCCCAATACAATTCATCGTGCGGATGCAATTGACAATGAACATCGGTAGTTTGAAATAAAGTTACCCGCGTTTTTTTAATGGGGCTTTCTTCTTCGTTGGGTTTTGTTTCTTTATTGAAAGAAGCCGCCATATGGCTTAATGGCGCAAGTACACCGGCCCCTAAAGTCAAACCGGCTTTGCGTAAAAAATCGCGTCGTGAGTTATGCTGCTGTTTCATATTAAAAGCCTCCTTTGATATAGGACCATCCTTCTTCCTGACGTTCAACCATATGGGCTATTCCTGCCGGAATATAGTTGACCCATGCCGGAAATTGTTCTTTGGACATTTGACGATTCTTCAAGGTGTTTTCGCAAATTAAAAAATCAATGCCCTCATCGTGAAGAGCTTTTACTGCCGAAATTTGAATGCCCTTATTGGGCAATAATAATTCCAAGCCTTGATTGTATAAAACCACTTCAAACGTGGCATCGGGCCAATGGGCTTTTAAATTTTGCAATTGTTTAATGAAGGCTTTTTGTTGCAAAGTATCTTGGGCATTCGTGAATTGAAAAACAATACGATGACGTTGTCCTTGACCCATCATGCTAGCCGGCAATAAAAATAAAAGAAAAGCAATAAAGAATACAGGTTTCATAATTTACGATTTTTTAGTTGACTTTGTTGCCGAAGCATACGTTTTATAAAAAGTTTGAATGGGTTTGAATGGACCGAACTTATGTTGCTGTTCTGAAAAGGAATCTACATAAGGTCCACGTGGATGGTCGATGGGTTTCTTGCTGATATCGGGCCAATCGGCCGGTACGTCTTTATGCGGACGAGCTTGTGCAATAACAAAAGCCGCTACATCCCATGCTTCTTCATCACTTAATGTAGGATTCTGGTGAGTAACCCCCAAAGGCATATTGTATTTTACATAACGCGCGAAATTGCTGATGCGGTATAAACCGGCAGCATCGTTGAAACTATGGGGACCCCACATGGGCGGGTAACTATACTCCATGCCATCGGGTGTTTTTTGTCCTTCCCCATTAGCCCCATGGCAAGAAGCACAATGTGTGGCATACACGGCTTTACCGGCTATTGGATTCGCGGGGCGTGTTAAATAATCCATTTCTTTTAATCCACTCCCCGCCCCTTTTTTTCCTTTTGGAACATTCGAACCAATAAAGGCAATATAGGCTTTCATGGCTTTTAATTCTCGTCCGTTCGAATCGAGCGATTTTCCATTTAAGCTTCGTTCCAAACAATCGTTGATGCGTTTGAACATAGTTTCTTCGGAACCACTGCGTGCCCGAAATTTGGGGTATTGACTAAATACAGAACCGTAGTTATTACCATATACTCGTGTGCCGGCATCTAAATGACAGTTTTGACAATTCATGCCATTACTTATTGGCATCACGGAGCCTTTTGGTCCTAAATAATACGCTGTATGGGCAATCAATTCTTTCCCGTAAGAAATCAAAGCCTTTTGTTGGGTATCCGTTTCGAGTGCGATATCGCGGGCATGCCAAAAGGTATCGGGCAACACGTCGGTGGAAGCCACTACAATTTGTAATTTAGGTTTAGGGGTGAAGAAGGAAACAATTGCATCGCCCTTCCAAATCAAAATCGGAATTAAAACAATAGTTGCAATAAGTACAAATACCAACACAGTGAGATAGTGTATAACACGCAATAGTGATTCGTTCGAGAAATCCTTTTTCACCTTGTTTTAATTAATGCGGTAAACGATCGCGCAAGAACCCGTACACAAAGGTTCCGGCAATGGCACTTAATAAGGTTACGATAATCACCAAGGCACCGCTACCAATTTGAGCGTATAAGGGTCCCGGACAAGCACCCGTCATGGCCCAACCAAAACCAAACAATAAGCCACCGTAAATATTCCCTTTATTGAATTCTTTCGGATGAAACGTAACAGTTTCTCCATAGATGGTTTTAATGTTGAACTTCTTGATTAACCATACCGAGATGACACCTACTACAACGGCACTTCCAATTACACCATACATGTGAAAGGATTGGAAACGGAACATTTCTTGAATACGAAACCATGAAATAATTTCAGCTTTTATAAAAATGATGCCGAATAAAATACCCGCTAAGGCATATTTTAATTGATGGTACCAACGGTGTTCTAATTGACTTTCGTTTACACACATCGCATCTTGCGCGCGACGTTCAAATTCTGTTTGAGGTATTTTTTCCATGTTCAAAAGATTATAAGGATAAAATAAATGGTAAAACAAATTGGGCCATGGCAATACCACCTACCATAAAGCAAATGGTGGCTACTAAGGAAGGCCATTGTAAGGTTGATAAGCCCATGATGGCATGTCCACTAGTACAGCCTCCGGCATATCGTGTTCCGAAGCCTACTAAGAAACCACCTACGACCATCATTAAAAATCCTTTCAAGGAAAACAAGGTCGTCCAATTGAATAATTCAACCGGCACTAATCCGTCATAATTGGTAATACCATATTGGGCTAATTCCTCGGCTAATTTAGGATGTACCGTAACTGGGTTTGAAGAAGATAAAAGTTGCATAGCTACTGCTCCTCCAACCAAAATGCCGGCAACAAAAAACAAATTCCATTTTTCTTTTTTCCAATCGTATTGAAAGAATTTGATTTTAGTGGGTATACAGGCGGCACAAACATGACGCAAAGAAGAAGAGATACCAAACGATTTATTTCCAATAAGTAATAATAATGGTACCATCAAGCCAATAAGTGGGCCTGCTACATACCAGGGCCATGGGTCAGTTAAAAGATTAAGCAATTGCATATTGTGATATTAATTTTTGAGGTGACATAAAAAGCCCGGAATGCCAAATACATTCCGGGCTCCATAAAATTCAATTAGAGTTTAATCATTTTCGAGGGACAAACATAATCGGTTTTAGGTACGGTTGTTTTAGCAATAGCATTAAAACCGCCGGCCACTTCACTGAAATTACGATATCCGCGGGCTTGTAAAATAGACGCTGCCATCATACTGCGATAGCCTCCGGCACAATGTAAAAAGAAATGGGTATCGGGTTGAATATCTTTAATCCATTCGTTGATATAAGCCAAGGGTTTGCTGTAAGCATTTTCAACGTGTTCAGCGGAATATTCGCCTTCTTTGCGCACATCTATAATCATGTCCTTATTCACGTCCACTTGTTCGGCAAAAGTTTCCGGAGTGATTCGGTTCACGGTATCCACTTCTTTATTTTCAGCTTGCCATGAAGCAAAGCCACCTTGTAAATGACCTAAAATATGATCGAAGCCAACGCGACTCAAACGGGTAATGGCCTCTTCTTCACGACCGGGTTCGGTAATCAACAACAAAGGTTGTTTCACATCTACAATCAAAGCCCCTACCCAAGGTGCAAAATCGCCTCCTAAACCAATATTAATCGATTGTGGAATAAATCCTTTTGAAAAGTCATCGGCCGAACGAGTGTCCAAAATCAAAGCTTCTGTTTCTTCAGCCGCGGCTTCAAATTCGGCCGGCGACAATGCACGCATGCCGTGATTCAATACTTCGTTGAAAGAAGCATATCCTTTTTTATTCATAGCCACATTCATACCAAAATAACCGGGAGGTGGCGTTAAGCCATCCGTTACGGCTTGAATGAAAGCTTCTCTGTTTGGTTGATTCAAGGCATAGTTCATTTCTTTTTGATGCCCTAAGGTATCAACAGTTTCCTTCATCATATTCTTCCCACAAGCACTACCGGCGCCATGGGCAGGGTAAACAATTACGTCATCGGCTAAAGGCATAATTTTAGTCATCAAACTATCGTACAATAAACCGGCCAATTCTTCTTGCGTGAGGCTAGCGGCTTTTTGAGCTAAATCGGGGCGACCAACATCACCTAAAAACAAGGTATCGCCGGTGAAGATGGCATGATTTTTTCCTTCTTCATCGATGAGTAAATACGTGGTGCTTTCCATGGTATGCCCCGGTGTATGCAACACTTTAATTTTAATATTTCCAATTGAAAATATTTGTTCATCGGTCGCTACCAAGGCCTCGAATTCAGGTTTGGCTGTTGGACCGTAAACAATAGGCGCTCCGGTTTGTTTACTTAAGTCGACATGCCCGGAAACGAAATCGGCATGAAAATGGGTTTCAAAAATATATTTTAAAACCACCCCATCGCGTTGAATGCGATCGAGATAAGGTTTTATTTCACGAAGGGGATCGATGATGGCAGCTTCCCCGTTGCTAGTAATGTAGTAAGCGCCTTGGGCTAAACAACCGGTGTAAATTTGTTCTATGTGCATAATTGAAAAATTTTAAGCAAATTTAAATGACCAAGTGGAGGGTTTTCGTGACATTTGTCACATAAAAATACACCCACAATAGAGATTGTCAATACCCTATTATTTCTTCAATAAAGTTTCTTTAATGATGATATAAATCCCCATCACCAATACAAACCAACCGAAGCCTTTTTTAAGTCCGGCAGAAGGCACGCGCTTCGATAAATAAATACCAATAAAAATGCCTAATACGGCAAAAAAGGTGAATCCACCCAGCAACATCCAATCGATCACTTCATTCCCTTGTAAATCGCCAATGAAGCCGATAAGGGATTTAGCCGCGATGATAAACAAGGAAGTACCTACGGCTTTTTTCATGGGCATTTTGGCCAATAATACCAAGGCCGGAATAATTAAGAATCCACCACCGGCACCTACCAATCCGGTTAATACGCCCACCACAGTACCTTCCAACAAAATCATGGGATAATTATACTGTAAAGGGGCATTTTCATCGACAGCGGTATTTTGTGTTTTAGGGGTTCGAATCATCGACAAGGAAGCCAATATCATGATGACAGCAAACAATAGCATTAAGGCCATAGGTTTGTTCAAGGTAAATCCGCCTATGGTTAAAACCGTTTCGGGAATGATAGGCATAATGAATGAACGCGTAGCGTACACCGCAATAATGGAAGGAATACCAAAAATGAATAAGGTTTTAAAATCTACTAATTTATTCATGGCATTCTGAATGCCACCCACCAAGGCGGTTGAGCCCACAATAAACAAGGAATACGCGGTGGCCAATACCGGATTCACACCTAAGATATACACCAAAATCGGCACGGTAAGAATAGAGCCCCCGCTCCCAATGAGTCCAAGCGAAACCCCTACCAAAGCGGCCAATATAAATGCAATAATTTCCATAATGAAGAATGCGTTAAACGGCAAAGATGCTATAAAATTATTCGAATGTATGTAACATCTATTACGCTTCGTAAGAACGAATGAATTCAATTAAGCGCATTTCCTCAGCCACTTGGTTTTCCCACCAGCGGGTAGACCATATGCGGTGAAAGACAAAACCTTGTGCTTCCAATTGTTGTTGACGGTAAATATCGTGATGCCAGGTAAGTTCATCGCTGTGATAAGCCGCCCCATCGCATTCAATGGCAATTTTACGTTCTTGTCCGGGCAGTGTAACCACCAAATCGATACGGAATCCACCGCAACGGTATTGAGGCACAATGCGGTCTTTACCTATTGCTTGCACTAAATAATCATACACTTCTTCTTCGAAGGGCGATTCCGTTAAACCGGCCATAGCACTTCGTTCTAAATTCGATTTGGAGACTTGCATTTGAATGAATTGCAACAATTCGTTTTTGGCTTCGTTATTGCCTTCACTCACAAAACGCGCATATTGCAAATAGGCTAAGAGTCCCGATTTACCACTCACCCGCCCTTCCGCTTCAATACCTTGTCGATATTCTGTTTGTCGGTTTACAGGAATTGACGTTAACACATGCACGGTAGAACGGGCTCGAGTGATGATTACATTCAACAAGCGGTGTCCATGCCGTTGCGTTAACGGACCAAAGTTCATGATGAATTTGCCGTCGGGCCTAACCCCGAAGGTGGTGCTGAGAATCAGTACATCGCGTTCATCGCCTTGAATATTTTCTAAATTTTTCACGAAGAAACCCAGTTGATCGAGGGCGCCCATTTTGGCATGAAAATCCGGATCGGCGGTACGGGCTTCGCTGATTTTATCGAGAATTAAATTCCGTTGCGTGAGGTTAAACGTGGCCACCCCAACAGATACCGTATTAGGAATTTCATCGCGCAATAAACGAATCACCTCATCGGCTTCTTTTTCATTCACGCGTTTATCGTACACACCATCCACTTGATAGAAGCGAATGGGTATATCGAACTCCGTTTCGGGCATGGGCACTAAACGCGAACGGTAGAAACAGGCATTGGAAAACTCAATTAAATCGGGATGACGAGAACGATAGTGCATATCCAAACTGGTTTCGCAGTATCCTTCTTCAATGGCCCATTCCAATAAGGATTCTTTGCCGGCCATTTCTAAATTCGATTCTTCTAACATTCTTTCTTGATCCGATAAACTGTCTACATCATCGCTTAAATCGGAATCGTCGAGCAATAAATTATTCGATTCGAAATACGAAGAGGGTGGCATTTGTTGGCTATCGCCCGAAACCACCACAGCTTTACCACGCAACAAAGCCATATAGGTATCTTCAATGCGGAGTTGACTCGCTTCATCGAAAATCACTAAATCGAAAAAGCCTGATTCCATGGGGAATAAGGAACTACAGGTAGAAGGATTGGCCAATACCAAGGGATGAATTTGCAAAAAGGATTCGGGCGAAAACTGAACTATTTTACGCAAGGAATTTCGCGTGGTACCGGCACTGCCTTTGAGGTTGTATAATTTTTTGGGTTCGAAGCCACGCGCGGCAATATGGCGTAACCCCGTTTGAAAGGCATCGTGAATATACTTTTCCATGGCTTGTTCTTGAACGCCTGCCAGTTGTTGCATCACACTTCGAACAGTATCTAAAGCAGTTTCATCGCGCAACAAGGTATTTTTTTGTTGGTATGCATCCAACAAGGTGTATACTTGGGCTAAACGATAAGCGTCGGCCCAATCGGGAAATGTATGTTCTTGCAATAAAGGCAAAATGGATTTCACCGAAGCATCGGGTGCCAACTCTAATTCGCGCCATTGCCAATACAAGGTGATGCCATTTTCGTTCAATAATAATTCGTGCAATAGTCCTTGCATAGCCTGCATTTTGCTCAATAAAGAACCTTGCCACGATGGGATAATCAACATGGCTTGCAGGTTTGGTTCGATGGACGACAAAGCACGTTCAATGCGGGCTTGTTCAGCGTTTAAATCGCTTTGCGCTTGTGTAGCACGTTGTACTTCGGTTTGTACAAACGCCGCTTGAAGTTCATTTAAATGATTGCGAACGGCGTCGATATGATCTAAAGGTGGAGTATTTAAACGCGTACATAAATCGAAGAAAGATTGACGGTAATGATTGGCTTGGCGAACGGCTTCTTTGATGGCAGAGCCACCAAACAACAAACGCATACTTTCAACAAACGAAATTGAATATGGGTCGCTGAGTTGTCCGGAAGTACTTTGTAATGCCATTTGCCATTGTTGCAAGTCATGCTCCCAAGTGGCACGTGCTTCATTCGACTTTGCTTTCGCAGTCGCTTCAACTTGTCCAACACGCCCTTCCCAAACTTTCAATAAATTGTTGAGTTCAAATTGGGCATTGCGTAATTGCCGAATAATATCGACGGCATTGTTTGCATAGTTGGGTTGAAAATAGCGCTTCATGGTGAAGCCTTCTTGCGCTGCTGCTTGATAGGCTTGTTGGGCTTTTTTCAACCAAGACACCGCTTGCGCCATACCGGCACCGGCCGAAGGGGCTGAAACCGATTTGGCCAATAAGGCATAGGCCGGCATTTGGGCTGTGGGTACACGGGCCGCTAACCATTCAGCCACCCAGTCGGCCCAACGTTTATTGTCTTTTATTTTTAAACGAAGCGTGCCATAATGTTGTTCCAGCGATTCAATTAATGTTTCAAATTCGTCGGATTCTTGTTTGGCGGTTTCGGTGATGGTATCGGACATCGTGAGGAGGCTACCCGATTCGCGTTCACGAAATTGCTTCACAATGGTTTGTCGGTCGCTACTTACATCTTCTACAAATGCAATGGCGGGTTGTAAGAAGGGAAAGCGTTTTATGAGGTTATTATAAATCACTTCCAAGGCCGTTCGTTTTTCGCACACCACCAATATCTTTTTTTGATTGGTGAGGGCGGTGGCAATGATGGCAGTAAGGGTTTGGCTTTTCCCGGTGCCGGGCGGACCTTGAATAACAACGCGATTTTCTTTGGCTAAGGAACGTAAAACCGCGTGTTGACTGGGATCGACATTCACGGGACTACTTTTATGAAACCAAGCATCGAGCGGATCGGTTTCTAATTGATTGGCTTCTTCGCTCAGCAATATTTCAACATCTTGAATTAAACTTTGTTTCAAGTTTTTGTACAAGGCAAATACGCCTTCTGCAATAATGCGGGGTGATGTGGCCGATTCTTTTTGAACATCCATGCTAGCAGGCAAGGGCGTGATTTGCCAACCCGCTATAGGCCATTGCATTTCGGGCCAAAGCGATTGCAAACGTTGCATGAAGGCATTTAATTCATCGGCATTCAATAAGCCGTCATCGAGCACGTCATCGGCCGGTACGGGAAGTTCTAAATGTTGTTCTGTTTTTAAATAAGCGCGCAAGGCTTCATTCACGCGAATGGGTTGTTCGGGGTCGCGAATAATTTGCCATTCCCGATTACGGGTATAACTTTTTTTAATTTGAAGGGGCCATATAAACAAGGGCGCCACAATCATCTTTGTTAAATCGTTCGGATTGCGACGTACGATGAGTGGGAAGCCAAAACCAAACGTTTGAACACCGTATTCTTTTTCGAAATCATCGTGGTCGTATTGCAGGGACGCAAGGCGTTTTTCGAGTTTTGTTTTTTCGCCATTGGCTTTTACGAGGGCTTCTTGTTCGGCCTCGCTCATGGTTTCGGTGATGGTATTAAATGCAATAGGGAGGGTAAACGTAAAGGACTTTTCGTTCAATAGGGTATCGAGGAAGGTTTGGGCTGAACCGGTTTGGGCTATGTCAAAATCGTTGAGAGCTAGGCGACTGATGAGTCGGCCGGGAATACAATTTAATAATACCGAGCGGGTACTGCCGTAGCTGAGTTTCTTTTTTAATATGCTGAGAAAGGTTCTGTTGAGTGTCATAAATTAAATGTAGGTTATTGTTTAGGAATGGACAAAAAATGAATGGCCGCCCGCGGAAAAAACATGGGGTTTTAGAGAAGCCCTTGTTGGTGTTTTTCACCAACAAGATTCTTTAGAGTTTTTCGTTCTACTTTTTTCTTGAAAAAAAAGTAGCAAAAATTCAAGGCTTTCGAAAAATAGCTAAAAATGACAATTTTGATCGGAAATAAAAAAGCTATGCATCGGCATCGCATTATTCAACTTAATTAGATAGAACCCAAGGGAGGAACTTTATTTAGCGGATGAATTGTGTTTTTATTTCTTCGATAAAAATCGTCATTTTCTTCACGCTATTTTTCTCGGGCCAAGCAGATACTGATGTTTGGGGGAATTCAAGTTTGTTTTTCAATGTAGGCATGAGTATGGTTGAAAATACATCAAGGTTTGGGTGCGTGAGGGATAAGCAGGGTTTAGCCCGTCCGCAGGAGGGCCGGAAAGTCAGTGCGAGTGCGAGCGAGAATATTGATAACATAAAAAAAGGCGGAAAAAATTCCGCCTTTTGAATAGAAATTGAATGACTTAGATTACCAATAACGCATCGCCGTAGCTGAAGAAGCGGTATTTATTTTTAATGGCCACTTTATAGGCTTCCATGGCTTGTTCGTAGCCCATAAAGGCGGCCGTCATGATGAGCAAGCTGGTTTTGGGTAAATGGAAACTGGTAATTAAAGAATTGTTCAAGGAGAAATCGTAAGGCGGTGCAATGAAGATGTTCGTCCAACCGGTGCTGGGTTTCAACATGCCCGTAGTAGTTACCGACGATTCCATGGCGCGGATGGACGAGGTGCCTACGGCGCAAATGCGACGGCCTTCTTCTTTGGCGCGGTTCACCACTTTGCAAGCCATTTCATCGACAGAATAATATTCGGCATCCATTTTGTGTTTGCTGATATCTTCTACTTCAATGGGGCGGAAAGTGCTCAAACCGGTGTGCAAGGTGATTTCGGCGAAGCGAATGCCTTTAATTTCGCAACGTTTTACCAATTCACGACTGAAATGCAAGCCGGCCGAAGGGGCTGCCACCGCACCTTCGTGCTTGGCATATACGGTTTGGTAACGGTCTTTGTCCGACGCATCGGGTTTGCGTTTGATATAACGGGGCAACGGTGTTTCGCCCATATTATCGAGGATGGTTTTCAATTCTTGGTGCGAACCTTCGAATAAGAAACGAATGGTACGACCGCGCGAGGTGGTATTGTCTACCACTTCGGCTACCAAGGAATTATCGTCGCCGAAATACAATTTATTACCTACACGAATTTTGCGGGCGGGTTCAACCACCACATCCCACAAACGGTTTTGTTTGTTGAGTTCGCGCAATAAGAACACTTCAATTTTAGCACCTGTTTTTTCCTTACGGCCATATAAACGGGCGTTGAAAACTTTGGTATTGTTCACCACCATCACGTCTTTATCGTCGAAATATTCGAGGATGTCGCGAAAGTGTTTGTGTTCAATTTTACCACTGTCTTTGTGAAAAACCATTAGCTTACTGTCTTCGCGGTTCTTAGCCGGCGATTGGGCAATTAAGTTTTGGGGTAAATCGTAAACGTATTGCGATAACTTCATGGACAGGTAATTAGGGGTGCAAATGTACGTCAAAAAAGGCCCGAATGCGTTTTTTAAGTGCCGAAAATCGCATTTTATACCCTATTGGAAAGGGGTTAGTGGGCTTTAGGGGGAATTGAGTAATCTTGTGCCATGAAAAAAACCGCCTTGGTTTGGCTTCGCCGCGACTTGCGCTTGCACGATCATCGCGCTTTGTATGAGGCCTTGAGCGCCTACGAAGCGGTGCAATGTGTGTTTTTGTTCGACCCGCATATTTTAGACACCCTACCCCGAGCTGATGCCCGTGTAGCCTTTATTCATGGGTGTTTGACCAAACTGCAACAACAACTTGCCGAGCAGGGCGCTTCCTTGCAAGTGCTGCATATTCGTCCGGAAGAATTTTTCAATACCCTACCCGATTCCATTTCGGCCGTTTTCACGCACCGCGATTATGAGCCTTATGCCACGGCACGCGATGAAAAAATAGCCACTTTTTTGGCGGCCAAAAACATTGCCTTCCATCGGTTTCGCGACCATGTGCTGTTTGAAGAAAACGAGGTGGTGAAAGACGATGGACAGCCTTATGTGGTTTACACGCCTTACAGTAAACGATGGAAACAAGCCTTGGCTAATGCCCCCGAACGTTTACAAATTTTCGATACGGCGCCCTTGATGCATAAACTGGCGAAAGCGGAATTTACCCTTCCTACCTTAAACGATTTGGGTTTCGAGGCTGTGGTTTGTCCCGCACCGGAACCACCCGAAGTGCGCTCCATTATTCAGCAATACCATGAAACCCGCGATATTCCTGCTATTCATGGCACTACACAATTGGGCATTCATTTGCGCTTTGGCACCTTGAGTTACCGAAAATTGGTGCGGTATGCCATGGAGCAAAATGAAAAATTTTTAAACGAATTGATTTGGCGGGAATTCTACCAACAAATTATGTGGCATTTTCCGCGGGTGGTGAATACGGCGTTTAAGGAGCAATACGACAAAATTCAATGGCGTAATAATCAAGCGGAATTTCAAGCTTGGTGCGACGGCAAAACCGGTTATCCCTTGGTGGATGCCGGGATGCGTCAACTCAACGAAACGGGATGGATGCATAACCGCGTGCGTATGGTGGTGGCTTCGTTTTTAACCAAACACTTGTTGATTGATTGGCGTTGGGGCGAGGCTTACTTTGCCCAGAAACTCCTCGATTTTGAATTGGCTTCGAACAATGGCGGATGGCAATGGGCAGCGGGTTGCGGGGTTGATGCCGCGCCTTATTTCAGGGTGTTCAATCCAAGCTTGCAAACCCAAAAGTTCGATCCACAACATCGGTATATTAAACAATGGATTCCCGAATGGGGAACAAGCCAATACCCTGCCCCGATGGTTGATCATGCCATGGCCCGCGAACGTTGTTTAAAAACGTATAAATTAGCCTTAACGCCTTAATCGACTTGATGCGATTGAATGGATTTCCAGCTGATATTATTTTTGGCATCGACGGTGTACGACAATAACATTTCGCCGCCTACGTGGCCGTCTTCAAATTCGGCAATGGCCCAATGATCGCCCATGAGCATGATGCGCGTGAACAACATTTTGCCCCCCAAGACCGCTTTCATGGGAATTAATTCGGGACGTTCACTCAAGGCATTGGCCACATAGGTTTTAGGATCTTCGATGCCTTGTTCTTTTAACTGATTTAAGGTTTGACTGTATTGCGTCCAATACTCTAAATCGCCACCCTGCACCTCAGTTTTAGCCAATGAATCTAAACGGATATTCAATATAGAAATAGAATCTAATAAAACTTCGGCATCGGGTGCATCGGAGGCTTGTGGCGGTTTACACGAAGCGAGGCCTAAGATCAAACAGCCAATGAAGCAGAATAAACGCATACCTATTTTTTTGGCAAAGTTACAACACAACCGCGCGCCTCACACTGAAACGTGTACTTTTGTAGCCGCAATGACGCACGACCTTTACATGCAACGCAGTATAGACTTGGCCCGCAACGGGATTCCGTTTGCACGTCCCAATCCCTTGGTGGGTGCAGTATTGGTGCATCAAGGTCGCGTGATTGGCGAGGGGTGGCATGCGCAATTTGGACAAGCCCATGCGGAAGTGAATTGTTTGAATAGCGTGTGCGAAGCCGATAAGCCCTTCATTCAGGCATCGACTTTATATGTTACCCTCGAACCTTGTTCGCATACGGGCAAAACACCGCCCTGTGCGAATCGGATTGTGCAAGAAAAAATTCCACATGTCTTAATAGCTTGTCAAGACCCTTCGGAAAAAGTAAATGGTCGTGGTGTTGCCTTGCTTCGCGAAGCGGGTATTCATGTTGATATTGGCATTATGGAAAAAGAAGCCCGCGATTTAAATCCCGGTTTCTTTACGTACCACGAAAAGCATCGTCCGCATATCACCCTCAAATGGGCGGAATCGGCCGATGGTTTTGTAGCCCGTTCCGGTGAGCGCACGCCCATTAGTGGGCCCAGTACACAATTTTGGGTGCACGATTTACGGCGCCAACACCAAGCCATTTGGGTGGGTATGAATACGGTTTTAATCGATCAACCCCAATTAAACAATCGCTTGCTTCCCGGACCTTCACCCATTCGAATTACATACGACCGACAACTTCAAGACCCGAACGAAGCGCAATATTTTCAAGATGATATGCCGGCTTGGATTTTCACGCAAGACCTCAATGCCGAAATCGGTCAACGCCGTTTCATTGCCATTGGTACAGATTCCATTGAAGAAAAAATTGTTCACTACTTATACCAACAACACATTCAAACCCTGATGGTAGAAGGCGGTCCACAGTTATTACAAACCCTCATACAACAAGGCTTGTTCGATACACTTTGGCGTATTCAAAGTCCCATTTTATTACACCAAGGTGTCCCCGCCCCCACCTTACCACCATCACTACAACACGTATCTACCTTGAAGATGGGCCAAGATACCCTCGCCTGTTTCAACGCCTTATAAGCCATGCTATTCCTTATTCTCTCCATATTATTCAGCGCCTATTTAGGCATCATCTTCACCTTCTTTAAACGCTTTGGGGTGGATGCCTTTCAAGCCATTGTGTTTAATTATTTCACGTGTGTCATTACCGGTTCTATTTATTCAGGTGGCTTCCCCTTGCAACCAAATACCTTACAAGAACCGTGGATGATATGGTCGTTTGTGATGGGCTCTATGTTCATTGCCACCTTCAATTTAATTGCGCGTTCATCGGTGCAAGTGGGTGTTACGGTAACGCAAACCGCCAATAAATTATCGTTGGTCATTCCCGTTATCATTTCATTTTGGGCCTACGGCGAAGCCATATTGCCCTTAAAAATTGTAGGAATTATTTTGGCACTCGCCGCCGTTATTTTAATGTCGTATAACCCACAAAACAAAAGCGAAGCCGGCAATACCACCGGTATAGGCTTAGCCGCCTTCCTGCCGGTATTGCTATTTTTAAACAGCGGATTCATTGATGCCTTAACCACCTATGTGCAACGCCGTTATATTCACACCGAAGCCATTGCCAATGCTTATTTAATTGCAGGTTTCAGCGCGGCTGCCTTGTGGGGTTCCTTGGTATTGGGTATTCAATACGCTCGAGGAACAAAAACCTTTGCTTGGAAACACCTAATAGGCGGTATTGTTTTAGGCGTACCCAATTATTTCTCCATTTACTTTCTTATCAAAGCCCTCGAACACCCGAGTTTAAATAGTTCGGCCATAATTCCCATCAACAATATTGGCATTTTATTGGTGGTGAGTTTATGCGGTATTTTTATGTTTAAAGAAAAATTACGCGGACTTAATTACCTGGGATTGGCCTTGGCTTTGGGGGCCATCTTACTTATTTTCATGGCTAAATAAATTCGTTTTCATTGTCAGAACAAGCCACTTATTTATCCTTAACCCATCGGGCCGTTTCGGAATTCAAAGACCGTGGCAGTCGCTTTATTGGTATTGCATTACCCATTACCCAACAAGCCGATATTAAAACTGCTTTGGAACAAATTAAAACGGAGTTTCCCCGCGCTACCCACTATTGCTATGCCTGGCGTTTGGGGTATAATAAAACCTTGTACCGCGCCAACGACGACGGCGAACCCAGTGGCAGTGCCGGTAAACCCATTTTGGGACAAATTGATAGTTTGAATTTAACCCGGGTGCTGGTGGTGGTGGTGCGTTATTTCGGCGGTTCGAAATTGGGCGTACCCGGTTTAATTTCAGCGTATAAAACGGCCGCTACACAAGCCCTTCAAGAAGCCGGTATACAAGCATTCGACCGTTGCCATATCGCCGAACTCGAATTCGATTATACCCTTATGAACGAGGTGATGCGTTGTTTAAAACCCTTCAACGTAACGGTATTGGAACAAAACATGGGCTTGTTTTGCACCCAACGCATTGCCATTCCATTCAATATGTACGAGGCGGTGTGGCCACGCTTGCAAGAGCTTCGTGGACTCACACTCAAGGCATTGCCCGAAAGCGATTAAGTATTAATCTTCACCGGAATCATCGAAGCCCGAATCGCCATTATTCATCATAATGCCGAATATTTTTTGCGGCTGTCGGTAAATATTCTTGTTGAATTTATTCCCCAAAATAATGATGGTAAAATTGTCTTGAATGAAGCGATAAAAACACGTGTTATTCCCGTGCCACCAACCATTGTGGTACACAATTTTCACGCCGTCGGGATAATTCAACATACGCCATCCCAAGCCATAATTCTTCACACCTGCCATTTCAAAACTGTAAGGCTTGAAGGCTTCTTCCAAGGTTTCCGGCTTAATTAATTTGCCGGCATACAAGGCTTGATCCCACTTATACAAATCGCGCACCGAACTGTAAATGCCTTTATCGCCCCATACCCCATCGTGGTGCATGTCGGGTTCTTTCAACCACGAACTACGGTAACAAAATGCCTTAGTACAAGCCACTTCTTTTTCGGGGTCGTGCACAAAGGTGCAGTCCATACCAAGTGGCGTGAAAATAAAACGACGCATGAAATAATCGTACTTGTAACCGCTCACGCGTTCAATGATGGTGGCCAATAAAGCAAAGTTCGAATTCGAATATTTGAAATGCGTGTTGGGCGTGAACAACAACTTGGGTTTCATTTTCGCAAACAGTTGCACCAAGTCTTCATTGTTCAAAAACGGTTTGTTTTTTGGCTTCGGTGCAAAGTGAATATAATCGGGCAAACCGCTCCGATGATTCAATAACATCCGCACCGTAATTACCTCGTACGGAAATTCTGGAATATACGTTTTCACCTTTTCATCGAGCTTCAGTAAGCCTTTATCGTACAACAATAAAACCGCTCCCGAGGTTAAAGTTTTCGACGTTGAGGCTAATTGACTTTGCGTTTCGGGTGCCCACTTCGCCCCCAATTCCTTATCGCTAAATCCATAATAACGCTCGTATAGAATTTTCCCTTTATAACCCACCAATACGCTCCCATTAAACCCGGCCGCAATTTCGCGTCGGTAAAACGTATCGAGTCGGTATATCATATCCCGAATGTCGGGCTTCGTGGTATCGGTATATTGTAAGGTAATTTTTCCAAAACGAGGTCCATCCTCGAGGGGGTTGGGTGCCTTCCCATTTAGGGTGCACGAACCCCCGCTCACCAATACGGCAAGCAAAAAAAGCCATTTGCGCAGTGTTGACCCCATAGCGACAAATATAGGGGTTTATGGGTAGGTGGTAGACGTTAAAATATTAAGAAAGCGTGTGCATAAATCGAGCAGAATTCAGTGGGGCTCTCGTCGAAGCAAGCCCATCATCTACTATCGGGCTACTCCGGGCTTCGCTTCGCTACGGCCGCACTCGCTTCCCGCCACACGCTTTCGCGTTCGCGTGAGCGAGCGCGTCTTCCCCTTTGTATCCCGCAGCCTTTCAGCAGCAGCACTTTTATCAACTATTTGGTTTGATTTAAAAAATCTTGCCATTCCGCCAACTGCTTGTTTTTCAGCACACGCGGAAATTTATTCATGGCGCCAAACTTACCGGTGGCATGTAAAAAATCAATGAAGCGATGCGTGGGTAAAACGGTCACATACACATTCGGTAAAGCCGATGTACGCTCCACGGCATAATCGTCGTTTACGCGACACAAGGTTTCATCAATCGATTGCAACATGGCCTCGGGCGAAACACTCGAATCGTCGCAACCAATATACCAACGGTGGGCAAAATGGCCATCTTCCATATAACCGGCCAAAGTGAATTCCTTCACCGTAATGTTCAACTTGCGTTGCATTTCATCGATGGCTTTGTTCATGTTATCGATGCTAAGATGTTCGCCACATAAACTCATAAATTGTTTGGTTCGCCCAACAATAATGAATTCACTGTCTTTCACCGAAGTAAACTTCACCACATCACCAATCAAATAACGCCATGCCCCCGATACGGTCGATAAAACCACGGCATACTCTTTGTCTTCCACCACCTCATGAATCAAATACGATTTCGCCCCTTGCTTCACTTCTCCGTCTTCGGTAAATGAGTCTTCATTGAAAGGTACAAATTCGTAAAAAATACCATTGTTTAAAATGAAGCGAATCCCCGGTGTATTCGGACGGGCCTGAAACCCAAACGAACCTTCCGAGGCCATATAGGTTTCAATATAGGTAATGGGTTTCCCCAATAAGTTTTTAAAATTTTCGCGGTAGGGTTCAAACGATACCCCACCATGAATATACAAGGCCAAGTTGGGCCAAATATCATGAATCGATTTCAGTTTGTGGTACTTGATAATTTCTTCAAATACAATTTGAACCCAAGCCGGAACACCGCAAACGGTGCCCACATTCCATTGGGGGGCTTTGCGCACAATCAAGCGAATACGGTCTTCCCAGCGCCTGCGTTTCGAAATACTAATACCCGGCTTGTAAAATAAAAACGATAACCACTTCGGCATGTTCTTGGCACTAATGCCACTCATATCGCCTTCGTAATAATCGCCATGCTCAAACAAGGAGGTGGTACCGCCCAGCATCAAAACTCCTTTTTCGAAAACCGATTCCGGTAAATCGAAATTTTGCATGGAGTAAAATTGTTTGAAGCCGGCACGCTTCACCGATTTAATCATATCCTTCGTAACCGGAATATGCTTACTGGCACTTTCCGATGTTCCCGAACTCAACGCAAAATATTTCACCTTACCCGGCCAACAAATATCCGATTCCCCTTCGTGGCAAAACTTCCACCAACGGTTATACATCTGATTGTAATTGTGGTATGGCACACGAGCACGAAACTCATCGAGCATATGCTTGTTTTGCAATAACCCGTTAAAGTCGTAATGTTTACCAAATTGCGTATTCCGAGCCGTTTTCAATAAACGATTCAACACTTGTATTTGATACGAACGCGGGGTGCCGGTTTTAATGGTAAACGATTCGCGAATGCGGAGTGAGCGACTGATTAAACTGCCTAGTATTGCCAAGCTGTAAAATTTTGAAGGGCAAATGTAAAGGTATTTTCAATGCCGTTTCTAAAATTATCACCCACCTATACCGTACGGCGCAACTGAATACGGAAGGTAGTGCCCTTGCCCGGCACCGATTTTTTCACCGCAATTTGTCCATGGTGATACTCGTGTATAATCCGTTTAGATAAGGACAAACCCAAGCCCCAGCCACGTTTCTTGGTAGAAAAACCCGGATTAAATACCTTGTTCACATGGGCCGGCAATATGCCCTTGCCGGTATCGCTGACATCAATATGAAGCCAATCGCCGGCTTCAGACAATACCACTGTAATTTGTCCCTTGCCCGACATCGCATCGAGGGCATTGCGCAATAAATTCTCCATCACCCAATCGAATAAAGGACCTGAAATGGGGGCCAAAACCGCTTGGCTAGGCACTTGCAAATCAAATACCACTTGACTCGAAGCGCGTTTTTCCATATACGTTACAATATCACGCAAGTGGATTGTAATGTCTTCGGGGTGCAATTGGGGTTGACTTCCAATTTTCGAAAAACGATCGGCAATCAATTGCAAACGATTGACGTCTTTATGCATTTCATCTAATATAGCCGATTCGCCTTGTTCGGCTTTTAAAAGTTCCAACCAGGCTACCAACGAATTCAAGGGTGTCCCTAATTGATGGGCCGTTTCCTTGCTCATACCCACCCATACCCGATCTTGAATGCGTCGGTTCGAAGAGCTTACATACACCACCACCATCACCAAGAACACAAACAAAATGAGCAATAAGGCATACGGAAAGTAGCGCAATTGCTTCAGCAACGCCGATTCGCCATAATACACATATTGCTTGTTCTGTTCATCAATTCGAATTTCAACAGGTTTATGCATGGCCTTTAAGCGCCGTAATTGTTCATTCAAATAAACATCGCGTTCTTGGAGGTTGCCAATACCACTGGTATCAATATTGTTATAACTAATAATATGGTCTTCCGCATCGGTATTAATTAAGGGAATAGTGGTATTGGAATGAATCACGGTAAAGGCCAACAACGGAAAATCGTCGGTTTCTTTTACCACAACTTCCAAGGCTTGCCGAATCAATTCCACTTTCTTCTTTTCTTCTTCGGCCAAACGTCGGGTTAAATGATTGGCAAAAAACAAAGCACCACCGGCAATGAGGAGGGCCAACAAAACCAATAAGTTTCGCCGATTCAGGTATGCTTCGAACATGCTTTAAAAATAGAACATTTTAGGTTTATACCCGTAACAAACGGCGTTTAACCTGAATTATTGCCAAAACATGATGTAAATCAGTCGAAAGAAAAGTCCACAAACCCTAACTTTGCTCTGTTCATCGTTGCTTGTTCTGCAAACAAGCTAAACTAAAACACTATGCCACAGTTAGTCAATCGCATTTCGCACGCCGAATTACGGGAGCGTTTATTACAAGAAACCGAACCCCGCACCACCATTTCGTTTTACAAGTATTTCAAAATTGAAGACCCGAATGCCTTTCGGGATACCTTGTATATTGAACTGAATAAACTCAAGGTATTTGGCCGTATTTATTTGGCCCATGAAGGAATCAACGCCCAAATTAGTGTGCCTGCTTCTAATTTCGAAGCCCTCAAAACCTATTTGTACAGCATCGAAGCCTTGAATCAGGTTCGCTTGAACATTGCGGTAGACGATGACGGGAAATCCTTCTTTGTGTTGAAAGTGAAGGTGCGCGAGAAGATTGTAGCCGACGGCATTAGCGATATGGAATTCGATCCGGCTAAAACAGGACAATATTTGAAAGCCGAAGAATTGAATGCCATGCTCGACAATCCGGAGGTGATTGTGGTGGACATGCGCAATCATTATGAATATGAAGTGGGGCATTTCGAGCGCGCCATTGAAGTGCCTTCCGATACTTTCCGTGAACAATTACCCATGGCGGTCGATATGTTCAAAGAGCAGAAAGACAAGCCAATGATTATGTATTGCACCGGCGGTATTCGTTGCGAAAAAGCCAGTGCTTATATGTTACACAATGGTTTTAAAAATGTGTATCATGTGGAAGGCGGTATTATTCATTATGCCCGCACCGCCAAAGAACAAGGCTTACCCATTCGTTTCAAAGGAAAGAATTTTGTATTCGACGACCGCATGGGCGAACGTATTTCGGAGGAAGTAATTTCGGAATGCCATCAATGCGGCAAGCCTTGCGATACCCATACCAATTGCGCCAACGAGGCCTGCCACCTATTATTCATTCAATGCGATGCCTGCAAAGCGCAAATGGATAATTGTTGTAGTGAACCGTGTAAAGAAGTGCATGCTTTACCCGACGAAACCCGCAAAGAAATGCGCAAAGGACTCGATAAAAGCAATTTGATTTTCAATAAATCGAGGCATCGTTTACGCCCCGATTTGCGCGAGTTGAATCAATAATCTAATCGCGTCCTTTCAACATAGGCACGAAACTAAAATCTTCGAAGGTTTCGGTTTCGTATTCAGTATCGTTTATTTTCCGAATGCGCAACATCACTTGCTTGTTCCCCTCCGGTTTATCGAGGGGCAATACCATGAGTCCACCGGGCTTTAATTGCGCCAATAATTTCGGTGGAATTTCAGGGGCAGCCGCGGTAATTAATATTTTATCGAAGGGCGCGAATTGCGGTAAGCCTTCGAAGCCATCGCCGTAAAAGAATTTAATTTTCACTTTGTATTGCGACGCGAAGGGATACCGTTTTTCGCGCACCATAAACAAGGTTTTGATGCGTTCAATGGTAAATACAAAGGCCCCCAATTCGGCTAATACCGTGGCTTGATAGGCCGAACCCGTTCCAATTTCCAATACTTTTTCCAAGGGTTTAATTTCCAACAAGGCACTTTGATAGGCTACGGTATAGGGTTGCGAAATGGTTTGATCGGCTTCAATGGGAAAGGCTCGGTCTTCGTAGGCAATATTATCGAAGGCGGAATCGAGAAAAAAGTGACGCGGTATTTTCTGCATGGCACGCAAAACCCCTTCATCTTTGATGCCTTTTTCGCGTAATTCGCCAATCAGTCTTTCCCGCATGCCTTTATGCCTTGGGGTATCTTGTTGCTGTAAAATCATATTGTCATCTTCGCGGTCTAAGGTTGCCGAACATATATGGCTTGAATGTGTTCGGCATTGAGTTTGTTATGCAATAATAAGGTGTCCTTTCCCCGAAACTCATAATCTAAATAAAAGGTCGATTTTTCGTTGTCGGTGTATAAGGTCAAGGTATGTTGTTCTTCATCGAGGGTGTAACGGGCCTTATTCAATAAGGTAATAATGGCCTTTCCACCATCGTAGGTATTGTCTTCATGAAATTGAAACCAATCTTGCTCGCATTGCCATTTGCCAATAATCATTTTTTTAGGCGAAGGGGAACAGGCTTGTACCATGCTCCATAATGCCAAGACCAATAAACCATTGAGCCATTTCATACGCATGTTTTATTCGGCCACCACTTGCATAATGGCTTCGGCAATATCTTCGGCATTGGGTTTCGAGAAGTAATCGCCATCGCTACCATAGGCAGGGCGATGCGGTTGGGCGCTCATGGTACGTGGGGTGGCATCGAGCCAACGGAAACCACCTTGTACTTCCATTACTTGCTGATACATATAGGCCGAAGCACCTCCGGGCACATCTTCATCGATGAAAATAATGCGACTGGTTTTCTTCAAGGATTCTAAAATGCGGTGATTGATATCGAAAGGCAAGAGGGTTTGCACATCCACCAATTCCACCGAAACACCGGCCGGTTCAAGGTATTCTTTGATAGCTTCTTGAATAACCCGCAAGGTAGAACCATAGGAAACCACGGTAATATCGGTACCTTCTTGAATAATATCGGGAACACCCAATGGCACCGTCATGTCGTACAAATTTGAAGGAACACGTTCTTTGAGGCGATAACCGTTCAAACATTCTACCACCAAACCGGGTTCATCCGATTGCAATAAAGTATTGTACATACCCGCTGCTTGCACCATATTACGCGGTACGCAAACATGCATGCCACGGAGGGCGTGAACAATCATTCCCATGGGCGAACCACTATGCCAAACACCTTCTAAGCGGTGGCCACGGGTACGCACAATGAGCGGGCATTTTTGTCCACCTTTAGTTCGGTATTGCAAGGTAGCCACATCATCGCTGAGGGGTTGGAGTCCGTACAATAAATAATCGAGGTATTGAATTTCGGCAATGGGGCGCAAGCCGCGCATGGCCATGCCTATTCCCTGCCCCATGATGGTGGCTTCGCGAATACCGGTATCGAATACACGCCATTTGCCATGTTTTTCTTGCAAACCGGCAAAGCCTTGGTTTACATCGCCAATATGTCCAACATCTTCGCCAAAGGCAAATACTTTGGGGTTGGTAGCTAATACATGATCGAAATATTGGTTCAAAATTTCAAAACCATTCAAGTGGGTATCGTTGGCAAATTCGGGTTTTACTTCCGGAATTTGGGCAATGCTTTGATTGGAACGCGAATACAATTGCGCATTATACTTTTCGGCGGCATCGTTTTTCAAGCGAGTTTGTAAGGCTTTCAAGGCCTCGGCGGCCGGTGTATTTCCGGCCCGGTTCAATACACGGGCAACGGTGCGCAATACATCGCGACGAAGCGGTTCGCGAATGCTTTTTAATTCTTGTAATTGAGCGGCTATGGTTTGGCTATGCTCCCCGCCTTCATAAATGAGGGCTTGAATTAAGGTTTCGGCTTCGCTGATTTGGTTTTTAATGGGGGCAATGAACTTATCCCAAGCCGATTTTTTAGCGGCCAATACCGTTTCACGGGCTTCATTTTCAATGGCTAGCAATTCCTCTTCTTGGGCAATGGTATTCTCTAAAATAAAACGGCGCATCATTAAAATGCAATCCATTTCTTTTTCCCAAGCCAAGCGTTCTTTGGTTTTATACCGTTCGTGGGAACCCGAGGTGGAATGACCTTGGGGTTGGGTAATTTCTTGCACATGAAACAAGGCCGGGATATGGGTTTCGCGCACGCGGGCAATTCCGCGTTCAAAAGTTTCCAGCAAGGAAGCATAATCCCAACCTTTTACCGTGTAGATATCCACGCCGCCGGTTTCTTCGTCGTGTTGGAAGCCACTCAGGGCTTTTGAAATTGAATTTTTGGTGGTTTGGTATTTGCGGGGAACCGAAATGCCATAACCATCGTCCCAACAAAATACCGCTAAAGGCACTTTCATAACCCCGGCGGCATTGAGGGTTTCCCAAAACAAGCCTTCACTGGTCGAAGCGTCGCCGATGGTAGCGAAACATACTTCATTCCCTTTATTCGAGAACTCGGTGAATGCGTGTAAGTTTTCTTGTTTACGGTATAATTTCGATGCGAAGGCCAAGCCTAAACCACGCACCATTTGTCCGGCGGTGGGTGAAATATCGGCCGAGGAATTCTTGCCTTCCGTGAGCGATTTCCAGTTGCCGGATTCATCGAGCCAGCGGGTAGCATAATGTCCATTCATTTGACGGCCGGCACTGCTGGGTTCGGCATCAACATCGGGATTGGCATATAATTGAGAAAAGAATTGTTCTAAATTACTCATGCCCGAGGCGAACATAAAGGTTTGATCGCGGTAATAGCCCGAACGGATATCGCCTTCTTTAAACACTTTGGCCATGGCCAACTGGGCTAATTCTTTGCCATCACCAAAAATGCCGAATTTAGCTTTGCCTGTCAATACTTCTTTGCGGCCCAATAAACTGGCTTCGCGGCTTTCTAATGCCGTGCGGTAATCGTTGAGCACTTGTTCTTTAAAATCGTCGAACGAAAGTTTTTCTTCGGTTTGCATTGCGCTGGCCCCCTTCATAATGTATGTGGTTTTCAACCTACAATATTACAATATAATTCGTCGACGGCGAAGCGGGAAAGCCTGAATAACACGCCTATTTTTTCAGGGTAAGCGGGTAGTTTGAACAATAAGCACCCCATTTGGGAGACCGCATTGGGAAATTGGAACAGGATATGAATTTAAAAATGGTGTTTACGAAAAATTTAGAAATTAAAAGGGTGTGTTAAAGCCGTTCCACTTAACCTTGACTTAACCACCCTAGGAAACACGCAATTAAAATTGTCGGTATTTTTGGTAACATAAAAATTAAACAAAATGAAGAAAACGATTCTCTTGTTCACTGCCATCAGTCTTTTCGCTGTTTCTACGCAAGCTCAAAAGAAGAATGCCGCTAAACCGGCTGCCGACAAAGCCGTTCCTGCTGCACAAGTTGCTCCGGTTCCCGCGGCTGCTCAACCTCAGTTAGGTACAACCAATAATCAAAATCCGGATGCGGCCATGAAGTTCAGCACCGAAGAACATAATTTCGGTACCGTTCCGGAAGGTCCATCGGTAAGCACCGATTTCGAATTCACCAATATTGGGAAAGAACCTATCGTATTAAGTGGTGTTCAAGCCTCTTGCGGTTGTACAACCCCTACTTGGACAAAAGAACCCGTTATGCCCGGTAAAAAAGGAAAAATTACCGCTACGTATAGCACACAAGGTCGCCCGGGTAATTTCGTAAAAACCATCACGGTTAATTCGAATGTAGGTACTAAGGTGATTAAGATTTCGGGGAATGTAGAAAAAGCCCCTACGTCTTCGGTACCTGCCGACAATGGTTCTATCATGAAACATTAATTTTTAATTCTCGTTTTCCACTATGAAAAAAATACTATCTCTCGCGGTATTGTTATGCTTAGCGGTGTTTACCGTTCAGGCCCAAAACAATAATCCAAACGGACCCATTTTCAAGTTTTTAGAAGAAACCCACGATTTTGGGAATATCAAAGAAGGACCACAAGCACAGGTTGATTTCGTATTTGTGAACGGCGGTAAGGAGCCCTTAATTATTCAAAATTGCTCGGCTTCGTGTGGTTGTACCACGCCAAATTGGACGAAAGATCCAATTATGCCCGGACAAAAAGGGAAAATTACCGTGAAGTACGATACCAAAGGCCGTGTTGGTTCATTCAACAAAACCGTTTACATTGCTTCCAATGCCCGTGGCGACAAAGAGCGTTACGAGATTTACATCAAAGGGAATGTAATTTCGGAAACCAATACCGACAATAGTATTAAGCTGAATCCGAATATTCAAAACGGACCCGCGAAATAATTTCGATGTTTATATCGTGAAAAGGCTGTCTAATGGACAGCCTTTTTTTATGGGCTGTTTTCGATGATGAAAAAAGAAGAAGGCGATGATCCGCCTCGGGCGGACAGCCCCGGGTGCAGCGGTTAGCGCCCGAAGGTGAGCGGGCACGCGCCGAGCGAAGCGTTGGGCGCGGGGCCGTGATGCCGAGGGACTATGAGCGGAACACGGGAAGCAGATGAAGTCCCCACCCCGATGCGCTGCCAAAAGAAAACACTTACGGAGCAGGCCTACACGCTTAGGATTCCGAAAATTGGATTAAGTTTGTGCTTCGAAAATAGAACAACATGAGTGATGGTCCAATTCGGGTATTGATTGCCAAAGTAGGTTTAGACGGACATGACCGCGGGGCGAAAGTGATTGCGGCGGCCTTGAAAGATGCCGGCATGGAGGTGATTTATACCGGACTTCGGCAGACGCCCGATATGGTGGTGCAGGCGGCCTTGCAAGAAGATGTGGATGCCATTGGCGTAAGCATTTTATCGGGTGCGCACATGACGGTTTTTCCGGCCTTGGTGGAACGTTTAAAGGCCAATCACTTAGACCATATTTTGTTGACCGGTGGTGGTATTATTCCCGAAGATGATCGGGCGGCCTTGAAAGCCATGGGTGTGGGCGAATTGTTTAGCCCGGGTACACCAACTACCGAAATTGCCGACTATATCAAGCAACACATCAAACGGCACTAAGTCCGTTGCGTTACCATGTTGTACACCTTGGCGGTGAAGGCTTCCAAGCCCGGATCGCGAGCGCCCATTAACAGTAATACGGTATTGTTTTCTAATTGCGGCACGAGTTCGGTGAAGAGTTCGGTGCGATTGGCCACGAAATGGGCCTTGATGCCTTTCGCTTGCAGGTCGTGAATTAAATCGGCGGCAGAAATATCTTTCACGGCGGTACCTCCGGCATAATAAATTTCGCTCATCCAAATTTCATCGTTGGCACGAAGGGTATTGGCAATTTCTTCTACTAATTCTTTGCGAATAAAGCGGGTTGGTCCGTAGCCATGGGGTTGAAACCAGGCCACTAATTTAGGGGCAATGGGTTGACAGGCTTTGATGGAAGCCGCAATTTTAGCGGGATTATGGGCATAATCGTCGATCACGGTAATGCCCTTGGCTTGTCCCAACAATTGATGCCGACGGTAAATACCGGCATAATTCGATAAGGCTTGAACGGCATCGGGCATAGGCATACCAATGCAACGGGCTACAGCCAAACAGGCCAAGGCGTTTTCCATATTGTGTTCGCCAAGGGTGGGAACGCTTACGGTATAAGCTTCCCCATCGGGTTCAATTTGAAATTGAATGGAAAATCCCTCTTGTTGAAAATGGGTTCCTTGTAAGGCCGTGCCTTGTCCAAAATCATATTGCTTATTCACCGAAAGCGCGGCGGCCAAGGGGTGCGAGGCATTCACAATAAAGGGACCTTCGGTATGGGCTTGAAACAAGCGAAACAATTCGTTGAGTTCGGCAATTTCTTTATGGTCTTTATCGATGCTAAGGAGGAGCCCGATATAAGGATGGTATTTCACCAAGGTGCCGTCGCTTTCATCGGCTTCAATAATGAGCCAATCGCTTTTTCCTACGTGGGCGTTTCCAATTTTACCTTGTTGTTGCAGGCTTACCAAACCGGCGCCACTAATGAAGGAGGGGCTCCATCCGCAAGCTTGCATCACATGAAAAAGCATACCGGTAACGGTTGATTTTCCGGAGGTACCGGCCACGGCAATGGTTTTGCGTGAGGCGCAGATAGCGGCCAATAAATCGGCCCGTAATACCAAGGGAATATGCAGGGCTCGGGCTTTGATTATTTCAGGATTCGTTTCTTCGATGGCGGTAGAAATTACCACCATTTGGGTATTTTCGTCGATACCCGAACCATCTTGATTGAAGCAATGAATGCCTTCGGCTTCGAGTTTAAAACGCGTTGTATCGTGGGGCGATGCGGTAAATAAACGGTCGCTGCCGCTCACCGATTTTCCGATGCCGGCCATGTATTGGGCTATGGCGCTCATACCGGCCCCGGCAACGCCAATAAAAAATACGTGTTGATATTGCAGTAAATCCATGCGCTAATCCAAATTAAGGTTGTGGCGGGAAGATGGCGAATTTGGCTTCGCGGTTGAGGGCTTCCAAGGCGATATCGGTGGGCATGGTGGTTTCGGACGTTAAAATATGTTCCGTGATTTTTTTAACCAACACATTCGCGGGTTCGCCCATGGCACACGTGCTGGCCGCGCGGTTAATCATGGCAATTTCTTGTTCGGCCACCGCGCGAATGGTTTGCCAAACTTCGTGCGATACATACAGTTGTTGCGACAAATTGTATTCCAGTTCAGCGCGAATGGTTTGAATCATTTGCAATTGCAAATCTTGCACGCTGAATTCTTGTTGATACAAGCGCGCAATTAAACTGCGCGGATGCATGCGTTCCACACAGAGGGTTAAGCGTTCGTAGGCTTGTAGGCGTAAGCGCAATGCGGTGTCGGATTGGTTACTAAAAATGGCCATGCGTTTCATTTCCGTTTCTTTGATGAGAAACTTATTGACAATTAAAACAACGGCAATCAATACCACCAAGCCGGGAATGGTATATTTTAAAATTTCAACGAGGGTTTCGAGCATGATAATTAAACCTTAAAGAAGTGCGTAAATATACATTGAATAAAATGTTTGCGTACTTTTAAGCGTGTTTAATTCCTTTCAAAAGGCCTTGGTGAATCCTATTTTAGGATTGTTTTAATTTCTTGCATGAAAACATTTTTACTGAACGTTTTACGGTATGCCACCTTGCCCTTGGCTTTGCTTTACGGAATCATAGTTTGGTTGCGGAATAAATTGTACGATTGGGGATTAAGTTCCTCGATTAAATTCAGTTTACCTGTAATTAGTGTGGGCAATTTAACGGTAGGCGGCACGGGCAAAACCCCGCATATAGAATACCTGATTGAATTATTATTACCGCAATACCGCGTGGCTACTTTAAGCCGAGGCTACCGGCGCAGAACCCGCGGTTTTTTATTGGCCAACGAACAAAGTGATGCCCACGATATTGGCGACGAGCCTTTTCAGTACCATGCCAAGTTTCCAAAATTGCGGGTTTGTGTGGCGGAAGAACGCATGACGGCCATTCCGCAGCTCTTGCAACGCCAACCCAATATTCAACTCATTTTACTCGACGATGCCTTTCAACACCGCAGTGTAAAACCCGGATTGAATATTTTATTGAGCGATTATAACCGCATGTATACCCGCGATTATATAATGCCCTTTGGACTTTTACGCGAAAGCCGAAAAGCCGCACAACGAGCCGATGTGATTGTGGTGAGTAAATGTCCGGAAGCCTTAAGCGAAACCGAACGCGATGCCTTATTGCAGGAAATTGCGCCCCTCCCCCATCAACAAGTCTTTTTTAGCCGAATGGCTTATACGCGTTGTTATCCGTTGGGACAGCAAAGCGCCAATTTAGAAGAACCCTGTTCGGTGTTATTGCTTACCGGCATTGCCCAACCGGAACCCTTGTTGGCACTGGCACGTTCGCACTATGCGTTTGTGCATCACTTGGCGTATAAAGACCATCATTATTTTACACGCGATGATGTGGAAGAAATGAAGGCCGCCTTCGACAGTATGCCGGGGAAAAATAAATTCATTTTAACCACCGAAAAAGATGCCTCACGCTTGCATCTTATTCGCGATTTATTGGAGCCCATGGGCTGGCCCATTTATGTACAAGCCATTGGGGTTGACATTTTATTCAATCAAGAAAGCGAATTTCAACAAGTAGTGCACGATTTTTTAAGTCCCTATTTTATTGAAACCGAAGTCGAAGCAGAAACCGATTCGACTATAAACACCATTATTGATCCGGAAATTTTATAATACCTATGCCTAAAAGTAAAAAAAGACAAACCGCCAAAAAACAAGCGTATAGCCCGGCCGTAACCGGCGTGCTCGATATTGCCCGTTCGGGACTCGGCTACGTAAGTGTAACGGGTATGACGCAAGACATTATAGTTCGTCGCGAGAATTTGAAAAATGCCATGCAAGGCGATACCGTGGAAGTGAGCATTTACAATGTGAGTCACCGTACCCGTCGCGCCGAAGGCGTGATTGTGAAAGTGGTAAAACGTGGACAAAGCGAGTTGATTGGTACGGTGCAAAAAAACAAACTCATTGCGTTTGTGATTCCCGATAATCCTTCCTTTAATCGGGATGTATTTTTAGGCGAAGCCGAAGCCGCCAAAGTGAAAGATGGCGACCGTGTGATTGTGCGTATTGTGCGTTGGAATGAAAAAATGAAAAATCCGGATGGACAAGTCACGGATATTTTAACCGAAGAACGCAGCAATGAAATTGCCATGAAGGAAATTTTATTGCAACAAGGATTTAACTTGGAATTCCCGGCCGATGTAATTGCCGAATCGGAAGCGATTCCCGATGTATTACCCGAAGAAGAAATTGCGCGTCGTCGCGATATGCGCGATACCTTAACCATTACCATTGACCCGCACGATGCCAAAGATTTCGATGATGCCATTTCGTTGAAGACCTTGCCGAACGGGCATTATGAAATAGGCATTCATATTGCGGATGTGAGTTATTATGTAAAGCCGGGTTCGGCCCTCGACCGCGAAGCGTATCAACGTGCCACCTCGGTGTATTTGCCCGATCGGGTTTTGCCGATGTTGCCCGAAAAAATTTCGAATGGATTATGTTCGTTACGCCCACTCGAAGACAAGTTTACGTTTTCGGTAGTAGTTGAAATGAATACCAAGGCCGAAGTACAATCGTATTGGATGGGCCGTACCGTAATTCATTCCAATCATCGATTTGCTTACGAAGAAGCGCAAGCCATTATAGAAGGTGGTGAACACGAACACCGCGATACCATATTAACCTTGCACGGTTTATCGCAACAATTGCGTGAACGTAAATTCAAAGCAGGGGCTATTAATTTTAGTTCCGAAGAATCGCGCTTTGTACTCGATGAATATGGGGTGCCCACCGATGTGATGATTAAGGAAAACAATGCCTCGCATCAACTCATTGAAGAACTGATGTTATTGGCCAACCGCATGGTGGCGCTCGATGTAAGCAAGGTGCGTATTGGCAAGGAACATATCCCCTTCCCCTACCGTGTTCACGATACGCCCGATATTGATAAGCTGAAACAGTTTGCGCAATTTGCGGCACACTTTGGACATCGATTTGATTTCTCATCGCCTCAAAAAATATCGGCTTCCTTTAATGCCATGATTGCCAAAACAGGAACGCATCCCGGCGATGCTATTTTGCATACGCTCGGTATTCGCACCATGGCCAAGGCGGTTTATCAAAGCGATAATATTGGACACTACGGTTTAGCCTTCGAACATTATTGCCATTTTACCTCGCCCATTCGTCGTTACCCCGATGTGATGGTGCACCGTATTTTGGCGCAGTGTTTGGCCGGACATGCCGAAGCGGATTCGAACATGGATGAAAAATGCCGTCATTGCAGTGAGCGTGAACGCAAGGCCATGGAAGCCGAACGCGAAGGCAATAAATACAAACAAGTGGAATTCATGCGCAAGCATATTGGCGAAGAATTTGATGCTGTGATTAGTGGGGTTGCCGCCTTTGGCTTCTGGGCTACTACGTCCTTACAACGTTGCGAAGGCTTTGTATCGGTGTTTCATTTACAAGACCGCGACCAATTTGAATTTGTGGAAGATGAATATGCGTTGGTTGGACGCAGAACGAAGAAAGTGTATCAAATTGGACAAACCGTGCGCATTAAAGTGGCCGGTGCCAATTTAATAAAACGGCAAATTGATTTTGAACTCGCAGAGTAAACCCATAAAAAAAGAGCATCCTAAACGATGCTCTTTTTTTTATACTTAATTTAATGCTTAACGCATCGAGTTCATATAACTGTTTAATTCTTGCTTCGAGGCATCGAAATTGAACACACTGTTTACCTTAAAATAATTACGCGGTTCAGAACAATAGGGATAAGCAAATTTCGCAAACTCCAACTTGGTATCTTCAAAGCTGAACAATTTGCATAACACAATAATTTGCGACACATTCAAACAATTCTGGGCCATCACTTGTTTGGCTGTATTCAAGCGGGTATCGTCGAAACCTTCTTTAGCAATTAAGGCACGGGCCTCATCGAAATCGCGTTGTAACATTGGGGTAGCACAAGGTTGGTTCGGGTCGAAATGATACGCTTGTCCTTGTTGATATCCACCATTGTTATAGCCTTGATTATACCCATTATTGCCTTGATTATAGCCGTTATTATAACCTTGGTTATACCCGTTATTTCCCTGATTATAATTGCCATTGTTATAGCCACCCTGATTGCCTTGGTTATACCCGCCGTTATTGTTATAGCCATTGTTGTAATTGCCATTTCCGCCTTGTTGTGCACGGCCACGAGGTGCGCCTCCATTGCCATTCACGTTCACATTTACACCGGGTACATTCACATTAATATTCGTTCCTTGTTGGGTCGAACCATAATTAAAATTCCCTAAAGGCGTATTCACATTGGCTTGTATACCCGGACCAAAAATGGGTTGTGCCGGAGCCCCAAAACGGTACACGGTGGCATTTGTTGGACGTACCATATTTTGTTCGGCCGGAATGAACGAATAAAAACGCAACAATTGTTTGCCCGATTTATCTTTTTTAATTTTATAAGTTACATCTTGCGGTACACCATTCGCATCCGTCAACATCAAATTATTTTTTGAAATCGGTTTTTGCGTTTTATCCTCAAAAATGATACGCGCATTATAATAAGGTTGCGGTAATTCTTCAATCCGAATATTGGTTTGCGCTTCATCGTTCATGCGCTCGCCATTTAAAATTAAAAAGAACTTGTAACCATCTTCCGAAAAAATGGTGAGGTTAGCCGTGGGCAACCATTGCGCTTGAGCACGAACCGAAAACAACAAGCACAACAAAACAATACGAGAAATCAATTTCATAACAACAGTTTGAATAACAAATATAACGGCATAAGCCCAAAACGAACCTATAAACGACTTATTTAGACGTTAAAAATGGGAAGCGCATCGTACTAGCACACGTCAACACCCTCCCCGCTTTTCGCACTGCATGGCAGTTTGCTTCAATCGGGGCTATAGGCTCGAGGTCCGGAACATCGGTCAGCGGTTTAAACAGCCTGTAAAATAAATCGGCTCATTAAAACGAATTGTTTTCCTGAATTTTTAAAACAATCCAACAAAATAGGTGTAAATTCGTTTAAAATAATAAATATGTCCAAGCCTACATTACAAGAACAACTCCGTCGAAAATTAAAAGAAACCAACAACGAAATGCTTGTTGCCGGTATCCATCAATTGTTGGAAAGCAATGTCTCGTACCAGAAAACGGTCACACTCAGCGCATCGGAAAAAAATCGTTTGATTCAATCGAAGCAAGAAATTGAACGTGGCGAGTTTATGGATAACGAATCGCATCAAGCGAATATCAACCAATGGCTAAGCGAATAATTTGGTCGAAATCTGCCATTGAAAACAAAATTCAAATTTTCACCTACTGGAACCATCGAAATCAATCGAAATTATATAGCAAGAAACTGAATCAACAGTTTAATGCCATCGTTCAACTAATACAAGAATTTCCTGAAATGGGGATGAAAACCGATTTAGGAAATATTCGAAAGATAATGGTTGATCATTACGCTATATACTACGAGAATTTAGAGCATGAAATTGCCATTTTGGCCATTTGGGATGGACGACAAAATCCGGAAAATTTGGATGTAGTTTCAACGCCATAATTTCGCGTAAGTGTTTTAATCTTGTTGCAAACAGCCCAATACCCCATCCCACAATTGCTGGCGGTGTTGTAAGCCGTTGAGGGCATATTGTGTGGCCATGGTCCAAGTAGAAGCATCATTGCCACATAATTGTTCGGTCATGGCGAGGGCTAAGTGACTATGATGGTCGCCATCCACTTCAATGTGGCGTTCTAAATAATACAAGAAAGTGCTCACCTTTTCGGGGTGTTCGCGGTGAATATCGCGCACCATGGCCATGAACATATCGGGTATTAAATCTTCGCGACCAAAGGTGAATACCGACGCCATATTGGCGGCCGATTGCGATTGAATAACCGCGAAAGTATAACGCACAAAGGCTCGTGCCGATGCGGGAGTTTGCGCCAATTCAAACGCTTGCTCCATCGATTGTCCGGCTTGCAAGGCTTGCACAAAGGTTTCAATGGAACTTGTATTGGCACCCGCTTGTTTCATGGCTTTCAAATACAATTCAAAGTGACTCATACGCACCCCGTCTTCATCGATATCCGATTCTTCGCCCACCACAATTTCGTTGATGAGAAAACGGGTATTGGCATCGCCCACCGGGAACCAAGGCACTTGGGTGCACGTGAGTTGTTGTTGGAGTCCCTTTAAAAGCGACATAAAATCCCACACCGCATACACATGATGTTCCATAAACACGTGCAAATCGTTGATGGTTTGAATGCGAGCATACAAGGGGTGTTGTACAATGGCTTGTCGCGTGGACTTAATTTCAGCTTGCAAAATGGCAATGTTGGGGTGCATAACAGTAAAAAATGTGCACGAATCTAAGCACTGAGAATCATTTGTATATAAAAATTAATTGATAGGCTGTAGAGAAAGGGCATGTTCTTTCTTTACACCGAAAAATGCATATTGATTTCCATACATTGATTTAATTTTTGAACAAGATTATCAAAATTTACAGGATTGATTTTAGTTACAACGGTGGTCGTAGGGGCGTGCCCTTGTGGCCGCCCGCGGAAAAAATTAAATGATTAGAATATAGGGGCGAATTGCATTCGCCCGAACAGGATGAAGAATTGGAATTGTTGATGATGAACAATGAATCGGTTGCCGACCTGGCCCCGATGGAAGGGAATAGCCCCGAAGGGATTTTGATGCAAAAAACAAATAGGTTTTAGCACCATACCCCGAGGGCTATGGAAGGACAGCGGGGAATGAGGGTGAGGAAAGGGATGAGGATGAAAGCCCCTGAGAAAGAAGCGAGAGAGGAAGTGGGAGCGTGTAACGAAGCGGAAGCGAGGAATCTGCCTGAGGCAGATTATGACAACCAACGCATGGCATTATCCCAGAGGTATTGTTGCTTGAGTTCGTTGGCAATATTGAGCGATTCGATGAGTTCGCCGGGGCGGTGTTCGCCGAGCGGAAAAGGATAATCGCTGCCGCAACAAATGTGCGAATCGCCAATGGTTTGACGCAAGAGGTTGAAGGCGGCTTCGTCGTGCACGAGACTATCCACCCAAAAGTGGCCGAGGTAATTGCGTGGATTCTCGGCATTGTCGATGGCGCATAAATCGGGCCTTACTTTGAAGCCGTGTTCCACCCTTCCTACGGTGGCGGGGAAAGAACCACCGCCATGGGCGAAAGCTACTTTGAGTTTAGGGAATTTTTCGAATACCCCACCGAATATCATACTGCAAATGGCGCGCGAAGTTTCGGCGGGCATACCCACCAACCAAGGCAACCAATATTTCATCATGTCTTGCTCGCCCATCATTTCCCAAGGGTGCACAAAGATGCTGCAGCCCAAGGCTTCGGCGGCTTCCCAAAACGGATAAAAGGAAGGATCGCTGAGGTTTTTTTGATTGATGTTTGAACCAATTTCAATGCCGGGCATTTTGAGTTCCTTCACCACGCGTTCCATTTCTTTGATGGCCAAATCAACATCTTGCAATGGCACTGTACCGAGTCCA
>JBPCSZ010000037.1:0-7526 GCA_051006655.1 Chitinophagaceae bacterium | reverse complement strand
GCCATATACCTCGCACTGTTCGCTCGCACTCGCACTGATTAGGCAGGGCATGCCCTGCCTCTACAATACTCCGAATTGTTTTATCAGCGGGCGAATGCAATTCGCCCATACGCCATCCACCTCGCACTGTTCGCTCGCACCCGCACTGATTAGTCAGGGCATGCCCTGCCTCTGCAATACTCCGAATTGTTTTATCCGCGGGCGAATGCAATTCGCCCATACGCCATATACCTCGCACTGTTCGCTCGCACTCGCACTGATTAGGCAGGGCACGCCCCCCTACGAGCTCCGAATTGAAGGTATAAACCAATCCTGTTCCTATACATGTTGTTCCAATCCTGTCCATTCTGTCAATCCTGTTTCTAAACCTAGTTCCCCTCCTGTCCCAATCGGTGCTTTTAATTCCGCCACTTTTTACTACTTTTGCACCCTAAAATATACATACATGTCTGTAGTTGATTTAGTGATGCCAAAAATGGGCGAAAGTATCATGGAAGCCACCGTATTACGTTGGCACAAAAAAGTAGGCGATGCCGTGAAAATGGATGAAACACTCCTCGATATCGCTACCGATAAAGTGGACAGTGAAGTTCCATCCACCGCCGAAGGTATCATTACCGAAATCCTCTGCAACGAAAACGATGTAATTCCTGTAGGAAACGTAATCTGCCGCATCCAATCGGGTGCTGCTTCAGCCCCCGCTTCTGCTGCACCCGCTGCCGCTTCCACCCCCGCTTCAGCTCCAGCCGTAGCCCCCGCTGCCGCTTCCACCCCCGCTTCCGCCTCGGGCTCTCCCCGCTTCTACTCTCCTCTCGTACTCAATATCGCCGCCTCCGAAGGTATTCCTATGAACGAATTGGAAAATATTCCCGGTACCGGCAACGAAGGTCGCTTAACCAAAAAAGATATTCTGGCTTATGTAGCCGGACGCAAATCGGGTGCGCCCGCTGCCGCGCCTGCGGCAGCCCCTGTTTCTGCCCCTGTTACTGTCACTCCTACTCCTACTCCTACTCCTTCCTCATCCCCCAAAACCTACTCCGGCAACGTCGAAATCATCGAAATGGATCGTATGCGTCGCTTAATTGCCGACCATATGGTGAACAGTAAAGCCACCTCGCCCCACGTTACCAGCTTCACCGAAGCCGATGTAACCAACCTCGTGAACTGGCGCAATAAAGTAAAAGGAGCCTTCGAAAAGAAATACGGCGAAAAAATTACGTTTACCCCTATCTTCATCGAAGCCATTGTAAATGCCATTAAGAAATACCCGATGATTAATTCGAGTATTGACGGCAATAATATTGTAGTTAAAAAAGACATCAATATTGGCATGGCTACGGCCTTACCTAGCGGTAACCTCATTGTTCCTGTTATTAAAAACGCCGAAACAAAAAACCTCTTTGGCATCACCAAAGATGTAAACGGCTTGGCCAATGCTGCCCGCAGCAACAAACTCAAACCCGACGATACCATGGGTGGTACCTTCACCTTAACCAATGTGGGTACCTTCGGTAGTTTAATGGGAACTCCTATCATCAACCAACCGCAAGTAGCTATCATGGCCGTGGGCGCTATTAAAAAACGTCCAATGGTATTGGAAACCGAAGCCGGCGACGTGATTGCCATCCGCCACATGATGTACCTCAGCATGAGCTACGACCACCGTATTGTGGATGGTTCTTTGGGTGCCAGCTTCCTCACCGATGTAGCCAAAGCCTTAGAAAACTTCGATCCGCACCGCGAATTCTAACGTAACAAGCCCATCATTATGCTGGCTTTACTCTCCGAGGATCAAATTCAAACTAAACTGAGCGAATTGCCCCTATGGCAATACCGCGATGAACACTTGTACCGTGAATTCATTTTTAATGATTTCAAACAAGCCTTGGGCTTTATGGTACAAGTTGGACTCTGCGCCGAAATTTTGAATCACCATCCCGATATGCGGAATGTTTACCATACCGTTCAACTCAAATTACGAACCCACCAACCCAATGGCATCACCGAGCTCGACTTCGCGTTAGCCAAAGCCATCGACGCCTTGGGATAATCTTTGTTCAATTCTATGCAATTCAATCGGCAACAATTAAACAATCAACAACTCCGCGATATCTATCGCGCCTTGGTTTACCCACGTTTGATTGAAGAAAAAATGCTCATCTTGCTCCGTCAAGGACGCATTAGTAAATGGTTTAGCGGTATTGGACAAGAAGCGGTGGCCGTTGGCGCTACCCTTGCCCTCGATACCGATGAATACATCATGCCCATGCACCGCAACTTGGGTGTATTCACTACCCGCAATATGCCCCTCGACCAATTGTTTATGCAATGGCAAGGCCGCGAAAAGGGCTATTCGAAAGGGCGTGAACGCAGTTTCCATTTCGGAAGCAACGAACATCATATTTGCGGTATGATTTCGCATTTGGGTCCACAATTGGCCATTGCCGATGGTATTGCCTTAGCTCATAAACTGAAAAAAGAAAATAAAGTATCCTTAGCTTTCAGTGGCGATGGCGCTACCAGTGAAGGCGATTTTCACGAAGCCTTGAATGTGGCCGCCGTGTGGGGACTCCCCGTTATTTTTATTGTAGAAAATAATGGATACGGTTTAAGCACCCCCAGCAGTGAACAATTCATTTGTAAGCAAATTGCCGATAAAGGCATTGGCTATGGCATGGAAGCCCGTGTAATTGACGGCAATAATATTTTGGAAGTCTACCACGAAATTCAAAAAGCCCGCGAATACTGCATTCAAGAACAAAAACCAATTCTTATTGAATGTATGACCTTCCGCATGCGTGGACATGAAGAAGCCAGCGGCGTTAAGTATGTGCCTAAAGAATTGTTTGACATATGGGGCGAAAAAGACCCGGTAAAAAATTACGAGGCTTTCTTACAAGAAGAAAAAATCATCTCGGCCGAAGAACAAGAAGCCATTCGGGCCGAAATTAAAAAAGACATTGAAGCACATTTAGAACGTGGCTTTGCTGAACCGCCCGTTACACCCAATGTTCAACAAGAATTGAACGATGTGTATGCACCCCATACTTCCGTTTCCAGTTCAACCGAGAACTTACCCACCCGCGAATTAAAATTCATTCAAGCCGTTAGCGAAGCCATCGACGAAAGCATGAAAGCCTTTCCGCAATTGGTATTGATGGGACAAGACATTGCCGAATACGGGGGGGCATTTAAAGTAACCGAAGGCATGGTGGAACGTTATGGTAAAGAACGTGTTCGGAATACCCCTTTGTGTGAAAGCGCAATTTTAGGGGCGGCCTTAGGACTTTCCATCAAAGGACACAAAGCCATGATGGAAATGCAATTTGCCGATTTCGTGACGGTTGGGTTCAATCAGATCATCAATAACTTGGCTAAAATTCATTATCGTTGGGGACAACATGCCGATGTAGTAGTTCGTATGCCTACGGGTGGCGGTGTTGGTGCCGGTCCATTCCATTCGCAAAGCAATGAAGCGTGGTTTACCCATACTCCCGGCTTGAAAGTAGTTTATCCTTCCAATCCGTACGATGCCAAAGGACTTTTAATTGAAGCCTTCAAAGATCCGAATCCGGTGATGTTCTTCGAACATAAAGCCTTATACCGCAGTGTTAGTGGACAAGTGCCCGAAGGTTATTATACCATTGAAATTGGGAAAGCCAGGGTGGTAAAAGCCGGTACTGAATTAAGTGTAATTACGTATGGCGCTGGTGTACATTGGGCCATGGCTTATCAGGAACAACATCCTGAAATCGATATGCATATCCTCGATTTACGCACCTTACTCCCCCTCGATTACGACGCCATTCGCGAAGCCGTTAAAGCCAGCGGTAAAGTGTTATTGTTGCACGAAGACACTTTGATTGGTGGTTTAGGTGGCGAAATTGCGGCTTGGATTAGCGAACATTGCTTCGAAAACCTCGATGCGCCAATCGTTCGTTGTGCCAGTCTCGATACCCCGGTTCCATTCGCCATTGAACTTGAACAACAATTTATGGCCAAACATCGTTTGCACGATGCCATTCAAAAATTGTTGGCGTATTAAATGCGCGTAGCCAACATTTTATCTATTAATTGGTTTAGTATTTCTGTGTCTTGTTTATCAAGCACATAGGCAATGCTTTCTTTATCGTAAAATTGCTCATCCACCTCGGCCAATAATTGGAGGGCTTTATCGGTAATGAAAATATCGGCCACGCGTTTATCGCGTGGATTCACTTTCTTTTCAGCCATGCCATTTTTAACCAAGCGGTCCACAATGCGCGATGCATCGCACATTTTATCGAGAACTCTTTCCTTAATTAAATTAATCGGGGTTGGCTTTGGGTGCTGTCCACGTAAAATACGCAATACATTATATTGTTGTGGTGTAATGCCAAAGGGTTTGAAATACCGATTCATATCGCTTTGCATCACCGAGGCGAGGTACAATAAACCTACCTCCACCCGCGCTTTGGGAGAACGAAACGGCATACGTTGTTGAATCAGCCGTTCTAAGGGTTTCTGAATGGGTTCCATAATTGATAGACAAATTAACTAAATAAAAATTCAACATCCTCACGGGTGAGGCTTTTAACTACTTGTTGATCGTCGCTAATAATATCTTTTACCAAGGCATTTTTCTTATCCTTCAACTGCATGATTTTCTCCTCTACCGTGTCTTTGCAAATCATACGATAGGCAAAAATATTTTTAGTTTGACCAATACGGTGGGTGCGATCGATGGCTTGTTGTTCCACGGCCGGATTCCACCACGGATCCACAATATATACATAATCGGCCGCGGTTAAGTTTAACCCCATACCACCGGCTTTCAATGAAATTAAGAAAACTGAACACTTCTCATTTTCCTGAAATTGACGAATAGCTGTTTCACGTTCTTGGGCCGAATAACTACCATCGAAGTATTGATATTGAATACCATGATGTTCTAATTCTTTACGTACCAAAGCCAACATGCCCAAGAATTGCGAGAAGACCAAGGCCTTATGATTGCCCATATTCTCGGTAAGTTCTCGCACTAACTCGGTCAATTTCACGGAATGATTTTCATAAGGAACACCCTCATTTAATATAGCCGGCGAATCGCAAATTTGACGCAACTTCATGAGTCCTTGCAAAATAGCAAACTGCGATTTTTGAATGCCTTGTTGTTCAATATTGCCCATAATCATAGAGCGATATCGATCGCGATGCATTTCGTATACCGCTCGTTGTTCCTTACCCATTTCGCAATACAAGGTCATTTCTGTTTTTTCAGGCAAATCGGAAGCCACTTGTTCTTTGGTGCGACGCAATAAAAACGGGAACACTAAACGACGTAACTGACGTTTGGTATCTTCATCTTGAAACTTATCGACCGGTTTCGCAAATTGTTCTTTAAAAAATTCTTTGGTACCCAACATACCCGGATTCAAGAAATGCATTTGCGAATACAAATCGAAGGTATTGTTTTGCATGGGCGTACCACTTAAGGCAATACGGTTCTTACACTGCAATACATGCACCGCTTTAGCCGTTTTGCTCAACGGATTCTTAATGGTTTGCGATTCATCGAGCACCACATAATCGAAGGGCATATCTACCCAACGCGGGGCGTCGCTGCGCATCGTACCATAGGTGGTGATGATGATATTATAAGCCATCAAGGTATGAATATCCATGCTCCGTTGATTGCCATGATGCAATACATAGGTCAAATTGGGCGTGAACTTGCCAATCTCTTTTTCCCAGTTGTAAATGAGTGTTGTTGGACAAACTACCACCGCAAATAAAGCGCCTTGCTTGTTCTTGACATGTTGTAAAAACGTAAGGGTTTGCAGGGTTTTACCCAAACCCATATCATCGGCCAATAAACCACCCCAACCAATATGATCTAAATAAGCCAACCAACGAAATCCGGCTTCCTGATAAGGCCGTAAAGTAGCTTGCACATTATCGGGAATAGCAGTTTGGTTGAAATGGGTAATCTCGGTTTCTAATAAATTCTTTTTCTTTTCAGCCAATTCTTGCAATACCACTTCATCATCAATCAAATCGTGCAATTCATCAATGACCGTGAAATTGTATTTGCTTACGCGAAGGGTATCGCCGGCCGGTGTGGCCATTTTAAACAATAACGAAAACTGTTCTAACCACTCATCCGGTAACATCCCCAAGGTGCCATCGCCCAAGGGTACTAAATTGTCTTTCTTGGTAATTAATTTTCGAATCAATTCCAAGGGCACTGTTTGTCCGCCAAAATCAATTTCTACTTTCGTATCAAACCAATCTTGTCCCGAAGAAACCACCACCCGTGTATTCGGACGCGCTTCATTGATTCGGAATTGTTTTAAATTTTCGTACCCATAAATTTTTACATTTTGCTCGCGCAATTGTTCGTAAAAACGGAAAAACCAATTTTGACTTAAGGCTTGTTTGCCGGGCAATGCAAATTGAAATTCGTATTCGGGTTTGCGTAATCCGGGATGTAGACTTTCAATGAAATCGACAAATACTTTTTCCGACAAGGTATTGCGTTCCATCACCAACATACGGCCATCGTTGAAGCGGGTAAACAATTTTTCATCGTTCCAAGGAATCAATTCGCCTTCATAATCGAAAGCCGGTTGAATGATAAAATAAGTGCCTTGTTCTTTCAGAATAACCGCCTTACCCGGTTCGCCCGCTTGTAATTTTTGAATCAAGCCATCTTGAAAATCAATTTCCAAGCGCTTGCTCATCGGAATTAAATGCTGTTGCAATACCGTATTCCATTCCGACGATGTAACGTGATCGTGTTCCCGTAAAAAATCAATATCGGATGCATCGGCCGGTTTATTGCATAAGTAGAGGTGTTCTCCATGCCAAAACAATAAGCCGTTCGAATTATTGGGTTGTTGCAAGGCATAAGGTACATCATCTACCAACAACTCCGATTTCAACTGATACTTTTGTCCTTTCTTCGACACCTCAACCCGAGGATACACATTATGATGACGATATTCAACAGCAACCAAAGAAGCCGAACGATAGGGCTTGCCGGGAGGTAAAATATAAATTCCTTGTTCGGGTGAAAGGCGATTGAATAAGGTTAATAATTTAGGATGCAAATAAGTATAAATCAATTGACGCGTTTCTACATCGGGTAGATCTTTCCCACCCGATAAATTTTCCCATAAATCGCCAAAGGCCGAATGTTTGGAAACATGTTTATTGATTTCCGACACTTGCAATTTACGAATCCATTGCAAGCATTCTTTTTCATGTTCGTTTAAACCGCTTTGTTGCCATTTCTTGGTAACATCAATCAATTCAACATGGTTGGGTTTCTTGCCTTGCATGAACTCACCTTCAACCACATCCAACTTGAAAAAAGGAAATTGCTTTTCTTGCAAATTCAATACCAAGGCCCAAGGCTTACCGCCCTCTTGGGATTGTACCGGCGCTTGGGTTGAAAATTTAATGGGAGAATAACCGGCTTCATTCACTTTACGCAAACGGGTATCGAGCACTTTCAAAAAGGGTTTACCTTCTCGGTATTCGAA
>JBPCSZ010000036.1:0-24007 GCA_051006655.1 Chitinophagaceae bacterium | reverse complement strand
AAACGAAGTTTGATCGGAAGGACCAATACCGGCACTGTCGTACTTCATTACAAAATGACGATTCACTTGTTCCAAAGCAGGTAACCAAGCATCGGATGTACCAATGCCGTAAACCATCAATTTCTTCGTTGAATCGTTCAAACGACCAATCATGTCTAAATTAATCATGTACGAAATATCAGCGAGTGGATAACTTGGATTTTCACACCATTTCTTCGAACCCAAGAGGCCTAATTCTTCTCCCGAAAAAGTCATGAATAAAAAATTGTGTTTCTCTTTTATGCCATTGGTGCTTAAGAAGCGCGCCAATTCAATTACGCCGGCAACGCCACTCGCATTGTCATCAGCCCCATTATGAATTTTACCCAAACTATTTGGGTCGGTACTATTTCCGTCGTGGCCTAAGCCCAAATGATCGTAATGCGCCCCAATCACCACGGTTTTAGCGGCGCCATTATCGAGAAAACCAAGCACATTGCGGCCAAGGCGTAAGGGTAGATGTTGCGTGCCGGTATCGTGCACTTTTTTATTGTATTTGAAACTAAAATCGTAGAAATACCCCTTTGAACCTTGTGGTTTCAAGCCCGTAGCTTTAAAACAATGGGCAATATAATCGGCTGCCTTGGCTTCAGCATGCGTCGATGTTCCGCGTCCACGCAAAGCATCGGAGGCTAAATAATGAATATGCGAAGCTACCTGTTCCGTGCGAATGCGTTGGGCTTGAAGTTCGCCAAGCATCAAGGTTGCGGCCAAAAACAAAAAAGTATATTTCATAATCAATGAAGGATAAATCGTGAAGCGTGAAAAAAATATGAGGTTCAATTAATCTTCCCAATCGGCAATGAATAAATTCGTGTCGCGGGTTCCGCCATTATTGCGGTTCGAGGAGAATACCAAAATTTTCCCATCGGGCGAAAACATCGGGAAGGCATTGAATTTGCTTTCCGTGGTAATGCGTTCCAAACCGGTACCATCCACATTAATCATGTACAATTGAAAATCGTATCCACGGTCGCTGTGATGATTACTCGAGAAAATAATTTTATTGCCTGAAGGGTGGAAGAAAGGTGCCCAATTGGCTTTCCCTAAATTGCTTACTTGACGCAAATTAGAACCATCCACATCACACACATAAATTTCCATATTGGTTGGCGCCACCAAGCCTTTCGCTAAATACGCTTTGTACTCGGCAATTTCTTTTTCGGTTTTTGGGCGTGAAGCACGAAACACGAGTTGCTTGCCATCGGGCGAAAAGAAGGCACCCCCATCATAACCCAATCCGGAAGTTACTTGACGCTGATCGGAACCATCGATGTTCATAGTCCATAATTCCAAGTCGCCGGAACGTGTACTGGTAAACACAATTTTATCCCCTTTAGGTGAAACTGTTGCTTCGGCATCATAACCCGGCGCATCGGTTAATTGGTATTTGCCTCGCCCACCGGGACCTGCCACATAAATATCATAATCGGGGTAAATAGACCACAAGTATTTACCGGCTTCGTTTACCACTTCCGGACAAGATTCGCCGCCACCGTAAGTTGATGCAAATAAAATATCGCGACCATTGGGCATATAATAACTACAGGTGGTTCGCCCTAAGCCATTACTAATCATTTCTGGTTCATAGGTCGTATCGCCGGCAAAGGCCAAATCGAATTTAAAAATTTGGTCGCACGATAAGCCCCAAGCCGGATTATTACTTTGGAAAGAAAGAAAGCGTCCGTCGGGACTGAAATACGCTTCGGCATTATCGCCACCAAAGGTGAGTTGCTGTATATTTTTCAAGTGTTTTTCTTGGGCTTGCGCCGAAGTCATAACAAATGCGATACCTAAACAAGAAAGAAATAACTTTTTCATGGTGCACAAAAATACAACAGGCACCACATACCAATAGGGTTGAATTTCAGCCCTGTGTCATTTTTTTATTTTACCGCTTCTACGGTATAGCCTTTTTCGCGAAGCAAATTCAATACCCCTGCTTGTCCGGGCAAATGCGCCGCTCCCACAGCAATAAACACACTGCTTTTGTTCATGATATCGGGCAATCGTTCAGCCCAACGTTTGTTGCGGTCGAATAATAAGGCATCTTGACTACTTTTCATATCGGCACTTTCCGACATAAGTTTGTAAAGCCCATCCAAATCTTGCTTCTTATATAAACCCACCATTTTATTCATGGTTTTGTCGGTTTGCTTGGTTTCTTTCAAACTTTCCAATAACAAGCCGCGCATGGCTTCTTTGTTTAAGCCATCAAATACCCGCAATTGTTCATCGAAGGTTTCCAATCCAATAACGTGCATCCCCCTGTAATTGGCCATGCCACTCAATTTGGTTTCATACGAAGCTTGTTCCTTACACGAAAAAGCTGAGGTGGTTAACATCGACAACAAAAGGAAGGGTTTATGGCCTTCCAAAGGCGATATATCCATGCCCACGGCCTTGTTCATGTCCATTTTAAATTGGGTGTATTCTTCTTCTGAATGGAAGAAATCACGCAAACGCTGTCCGGCCGGCAATTTCATGCTATCCTGAAATGAGGTCAACATGCGTGGGTCCGAAATATCCATCTCAAGCACCAAATTGTCTACCTGATGAATGGCGCTATCCATCGCCGGTGTAAAGAAATAATCGTCTTTACAAATCAAGTGAATAGTTCCCATCACATAGGAAGTGTCTTTCAACCCATTCCCTGTGATACGCCACAACAAACTTTTGGTATTGGCTGTGGTATTTTTCTTTACAAAACGTTGTGCTTGTGAAGCGAAAGGCACCCACGACAAAATCAGTGTGAGCAGAAAAAGTAAACGTTGTTTCATAGAACCGGGTTAATACAAATTCAGCACCAATACAAAGCGGCTGACGGAATGGCGCTTTATTCGGCCAATTGATAAATAGCAGGAAGGTTTCTTCCTAAACCATCGTAATCGAGTCCGTACCCTACCACAAATTTATTCGGAATGGTAAAGCCCACATAATGCACGTCTAAGGGGAATTTCAAAGCATCGGGTTTTTGTAACAAGGTACAAATACGCACCGAATTGGGGTTTTGTTGCATTAAGGTTGGAATGAATTCCGTCATGGTTTTGCCGGTATCCACAATGTCTTCCACCAAAATAATATCCTTCCCTTGTAAGTTTTCTTCTAAACCAATGGCTGTAATTACGGTACCTGTAGAGGATGTGCCTTTATACGAAGCCAACTTAATAAACGAAATGGTAGCCGGTATATCGATTTGCTTGAATAAATCGGCGGCAAAAATAAAAGAGCCGTTGAGAATGCCAACGAAAATGGGTTGCTTCCCGGCATAATCGGCACTAATGGTTTTCGCCATTTCGGCAATGCGCGAAGCAATATCGCTTTCAGTTAAATAAGGCACAAAGGTTTTATCGAGCACTTGAATAGACATAGCCATTATTTTTTCTTTTTAACTGGGGCTTTCGCCGAATTGGGTTTGGATGTTGTTTTAGCAGCGGGTTTTGCAGCGGGTTTCGCTACTGCTTTCGTAGTAGGTTTGGTCGCCGGCTTGACATTAGACGTGTTGGGCTTGGCCGTTGCGCTTGCTGCGGGCTCGGTGGACTTCGGTAAATTCACCGGCGGCGATTCTTTATAAGGACGTTCAGGCAAAGGCGTATTCACAATCATATCGAACTTACGACGCAGGGTCTTTAACGTATCCGATACGGTGGGTTCATCGTAATTCGTGGTGGGAATAATCACTTCGGCCGGACGCATACGCACAGGAGGTGGTGTTGGCTTTACCGGTTCGGTTTTAGTTATTTCCGGTTTAGCCGGTTCACTTTTTAAATGCGCCGGCAATTCGGGGGTGGGTTTTTGAACAATCACGTCTTTCTTTTCTGTCACCCCATAGGTGGGCGATTTTACACTATCTCGCTTGGCCGGTTGTACCGGATCGTACACAATTTGATCGAATTTTTTCTTTAAATCTTTAACCGGTGTCGACAAATTCGGGTCGTTATTATAATTGCGTTTAATGATAGTGGTGGTTGTGGTTGTGCCGGGTTTACTCTCCGTTTTCGGAACATTGCTCGTGGTAGGTGCCGTTACGGTTTTAACGGGTGTTAACGGCGCACTCGACAATAAGGCTTCCGTTCGGCGGGCCTTTTCTATATCAATAATGTCACTGCTTGTGGCCGGAACCGATTTCCGAATAATGATAGGCGAATCCACCTTGGGCGCGGGTGCCGAAACAATCACCTCGGGTTCTTTTTTCTGAACGGGCTTGGCCGGTGTGAGATTAACCGGTTCATTCCCGGTTTTAATAATAGTTCCTTCTTTACGAACTACGGCAGTTTGCGGCACATTACCCCGTTGCACTTTCAAAACCGTATCGCGCACCACACGAGGCTCGGCACTTTGCGTTTTTACCACCTGATTGGTATCCACCACCGGCTTAGGCACATTCGCTATTACTACTGTTTTTTCGGGCACAATCGATTTAACGGAATCCACGTTTACAGCAGTAAGTACGGGCTTCGCAGGAACTGCAACCTCGGCTTTAACCGGCGTCGGTACTTCTTTTACAGGTGCTACTTTTACCGGAATTGAAACGGATTCTGTTGTTTTAGCAACAGGTTCAGTTTTAACGATGGTTTCTGTTTTAGCCATCGGTTCTGTTTTAACCGGTACCGGAATTACCGTAGTCACGGCCGCTTTTCCGGCCACGCCATTATCGCGTGTTTTGGGGAATGAAATTTTACCGGGTATCAAAGCCACTTTCTCACCGGGCATAACTTCTTGACCGGACAATAAATTATTATACGCCATTAAACTATCCAAGCGCATGGCTTCCTTTTGCGCAATCAATAACATCGATTCGCCTTCGCGCACCGTGTGAAATTCACTTTGTCCTTGAGTGCGTTTAGGTTCCACATACACAAACATATCGTTGCTTAAGGGGGCATCGGGCAAATCGTTTAGTTGTAATAATTTGCTGTACTTGACATTGTACAATACCGATTTGTCGAGCAAATTGGTGCCTTTCGACGCCCAAAAACCTTTCAACCCTTTGTACGTTGTCGTTGCTAGCGCTTGCACGGTATCATTCACTGTTTGCGCCTCTTGCCATGCCTTTTCGGTACTCGCTTCATTATTCAAACGCGCCCCTTTTTGGGCTTCCAAAGTATATTGTTGCAATTCGTAGCGCTCAATTAAATCGGTAATTTTTCGAACATACGCCGGATTCGTTGCATAGCCGGCTTGCTTTAACCCGGTAGCCCATCCTATATAATCGTCTACATTCAAGGTGAATAATTTAGCGTAACGTGGACTTGTTTTTAAAAAATCGGAATGATCCATGTACGATTTTTCAACGCTGGGGTATTTCCGAAAACATTCTTGACTCAAATCGTCATCGTGCAATACGGTATCGCCACGCCAACTCGATTTACATTTAATACCAAAATGGTTATTGCTTCGCGAAGCTAAATCGCTCTTGCCCGCGGCAGATTCATAAATTCCTTGTGCTAATTTAATAGCCGCCGGAATACCACTGCGTTGCTGTTCACTTTTGGCCAATTCTTTATAACGAGCAATGTACAAACGCGTATCCGCTTCGGGTTGTGCCATAGCAGCACGACTACTGATTATCAACAAAAAAAGAAAAACAACAATTGATTTCCAATGCATAAAAAAAGGGGTTCCTGGCAAATTTGTCCAATTAAGAGGACTAAATTAGGATAAAATAGCCCGTAAGACTTGATTAAGGGCAATTTTAGCGTGACTTTAGCAAGTGTTTGACCGCTATTTGGCCTTGCATTGGCTCGAAAACAAGCCTATGGACTTACCTTCGTGCAGAGATTATGAATTTATCGTATCTACAGGAACTTTACCTGAATCATCCCGTCTTGCGCAATTTTAATACCCAACAAATTGAACAAGGGAGAGGAAAGGTATTGTCGTTTTCACAATTACAAGCCTCTGCCTTTGCTTTTGTAGCCACCCAAATTCATAAGCAAGAAACCTACAACCACGTTTTCATTTTCGACGATAAAGAACAAGCCGCCTATGCGCAGAACGATTTTGAAACCTTAAGCGGAGCCCTCGATATTTGCTTGTTCCCCGATAGTTTCAAACGCACAGGACAACCCGGCGAACTGAATCCGAGCCACGTGATGCTTCGGGCTGAAACCTTGTTGAAATGGCATGTGCCCGAACCGAAGCGTAAAGTGATTTTCACTTACCCTGAAGCCTTGGCCGAACATATTGTGAATAAAGATTCTTTTTCGAAGAATACCTTATTCATAAAACAAAACGAAAAATTAGACCTTGCCTTTTTGAGCGAATTCTTGGTTGACCTTGGCTTCGTAAAAACCGACTTTGTGTATGAACCCGGACAGTTTGCTATTCGGGGTGGTATTGTTGATATTTATTCATTTGGAAATGAATTTCCGTATCGCGTTGAATTGTTCGACCAAGAAGTAGATACCATTCGCTTATTCAATCCGGAAACGCAATTATCGGAACGCCGTTTATTGCAAGTCACCATTATACCCAATATCGAAACGCGTTTTGAAACGAAGCAAAAACAATCGTTCTTCAATGCCTTGCCCGAAAACACCATTTTATGGATTCACGATGCGGAACGGGTATTGGATAAAGTGAAGAAACTGCATGCTTTAGTGAGCGAAAAAGGACAGATTGCCTTGCAGGATATTAATGAGGAAGTGGTTGAAGTAAACGTAGACGACTTCATTCATCCCGATGCTTTTATTGATAGCATTCGCCAACATATTTTATTCGAATTCGGAAAAGGCTACGCCGCTGAAACCTTTGGCATGCCTGCGCTTAACGCGCTGCAATTCAATACGAAAGACCAACCTTCTTTCAACCGGCAATTCGATTTGCTCATTAAGAACTTGCAAGAAAAAACAGCCGAACATTTTAAACTGTTTATTTTTTCCGAGAACCCCAAACAACTCGAACGCTTAAATAGCATTTTTCGCGATTTACAAGCCGAAATTTTATTCACGCCCATTCCGCATGCCATCAGCGGCGGTTTCATTGACCAAGATATTCGGGTGGTTTGTTATACCGACCACCAATTGTTTCAGCGCTACCACAAGTACAAAATGAAACAAGCGTATTCGCAAGGAAAAGCCTTGAGTATACGCGCCCTACAAGATATACAACCGGGCGATTTTGTAGCGCATATCGATCATGGTATTGGCCGCTACAGTGGCTTGCAAAAAATTAATGTGAATGGCATTATGCAAGAAGCCGTTCGTATTTTGTATAAAGACAACGATGTATTGTATGTGAACATCAACTCCTTACACAAAATAACCCGCTACACCGGCAAGGAAGGCACCGAACCTAAAATTCATAAAATTGGTAGTGGTGTTTGGGAAAAACTCAAGCACAAAACCAAGAAACAAATCAAGGATATTGCCGGCGATTTGATTCGTTTATACGCGAAACGAAAAGCCAGCAAAGGCTTTGCACACAGTCCGGATTCTTATTTACAAACCGAATTGGAGGCGAGCTTTATGTACGAAGACACGCCCGACCAAAGCAAAGCCACCGCCGATGTGAAGCGCGACATGGAAATGGAAGCGCCTATGGATCGCTTGGTATGTGGCGATGTAGGCTTCGGCAAAACCGAGGTGGCTATTCGCGCGGCGTTCAAAAGTGTTACCGATGGTAAGCAAGCCGTTATATTAGTACCTACCACCATTTTGGCCTATCAACATTATCAGAACTTCAAAGAACGTTTACGCGATTTCCCTTGTACCGTGGATTATTTAAATCGGTTTAAAAGTGCCAAAGAAAAAAAGCAAACGTTAGAACAATTAGCCGCCGGCAAAGTAGACATCATCATTGGCACGCACGCCCTGCTATCGAAAGATGTGCAGTATAAAGATTTAGGCATTCTAATCATTGACGAAGAACAAAAATTTGGCGTAGCCGCGAAAGAAAAAATTAGAAATATTAAAGCGGATGTTGACACCTTGACTTTAACGGCAACTCCCATTCCGCGTACCTTACAATTCTCCTTAATGGGGGCGCGCGATTTAAGCGTAATTAATACGCCACCCCCCAACCGCCAACCGGTTCACACCGAAGTGGCCATGTTCAACGAAGCCTTAATTCGGGATAGTATTTATTATGAAACGGAACGGGGCGGACAAGTATTCTTCATTCATAACCGCATTCAAGGTTTGCAAGAAATGGCCGGCTTCATTCAAAAACTTTGTCCGGATATAAGCATTGGTGTTGCCCACGGACAAATGGCCGGCGATGAATTGGAAGAAGCTATTCTCGATTTCATGGCCCAGAAATACGACGTCTTGGTTTGCACCAATATTGTAGAAAGCGGGGTGGATATTCCGAATGTGAATACCATCATCATCAACAACGCGCACCAATTCGGCTTGAGCGATTTACACCAATTGCGTGGCCGTGTTGGACGAAGCAATAAAAAAGCTTTCTGTTATTTATTAGCGCCATCGTTAAGTCTATTGCCTTCCGATTCGAAAAAACGATTACAAACCTTAGAACAATACAGCGAATTGGGCAGTGGCTTCTCCATTTCCATGCGCGATTTAGACATTCGCGGGGCGGGCAATATGTTGGGCGGTGAACAAAGTGGATTCATTACCGATATTGGCTTCGAAATGTATCAGAAAATTTTGAACGAAGCCATTCGCGAATTGAAACATACCGAGTTCAAGGAAGTCTTTAACGATCAAATAATTGAGAAAGAAGATTTCGTGAGCGATTGTAGCATGGATACCGATTTGGAAGTATTGATTCCCGATTCGTATGTGGAATCGATCGCCGAACGTTTATCGTTATACACCCGTTTAGATCATTGTGAAACCATCGATGAACTCAAGGCCTTCGAGCAACAACTCATAGACCGTTTTGGGCCCATTCCGAAACAAGTGGCCCATTTGTTTATTGCCTTACAATGCCGTTGGTTGGCCCAACAAGCCGGCTTCGAAAAACTCATTTTGAAAAACAAACAATTGCGTTTGTATTTTGTATCGAACCATGAATCGCCGTATTTTGATAGCCCTACATTTAAACACATTTTAGAGGTGCTTCAATTCCAATTGAAAAACGCCCGTTTAAAACATGTAGGCACGGCACAAATGTTGGTGATAGATCAAATAGGCGATATTCATCAATTGCATAGCGTACTTACGCGCTTGGCACCGAAACAAGATACAATGCTTGAACAAACCATATCATCATAGAAATTTTACATCACATCCTCTCAATTTTAATCATCTTTACATTATGAACGTTCGAAAAAATCAGAAAACCAAAATCATTGCAACGGTAGGACCGGCCTGTAACACCTACGAAGGCATCATGAGTTTAGTGCATGCCGGGGTCGATGTATTCCGTTTGAATTTTTCGCATGGCACCCACGAAACCCACGCGGAAGTGATTGAAATCATTCAAAAAATCAATGCGCAATTCCCCTTCAATATCGCCATCCTCGCCGATTTGCAAGGACCTAAACTTCGCATTGGTGAAATGCCGCCCGGTGGGGTGCAATTGCAAACCGGACAAACCATCACCTTCACCCACGAAAAGTGCATTGGCAATGCCGAGCGTGTTTATTTAAGTTACCCGAATTTTCACAACGATGTGAAAGTGGGCGAAAAAATATTGATTGATGATGGCAAAATTGAAGTGCAAATCAGTCGCTTACACGACAATGGCGATGTGGAAGCCGTGGTAACCTTGCCCGGTATTCTCAGCTCGAAAAAAGGCATCAATTTACCCGATACCAAAATTTCATTGCCGGCGCTTTGCGAAAAAGATTTAACCGACATCGATTTCATCATTACACAACCCATCGATTGGGTCGCCTTGTCGTTTGTTCGTAGTCCGGAAGATGTGCATTATCTCCGTCGCACCTTGCGCGAAAAAAATAGCAACGCTAAAATCATTTCGAAAATTGAAAAGCCCGAAGCCCTCGATCATTTACGGGAAATTATTTTGGCCAGCGATGCCATCATGGTGGCTCGTGGCGATTTAGGCGTTGAATTACCGGTGGAACAAATTCCGATGATTCAAAAAAATATTATTCGGAAATGTATTCACCGCGCCAAGCCCGTGATTATTGCTACACAAATGATGGAGAGCATGATTGACCGCGTTAAACCGAACCGCAGTGAAATTACCGACGTGGCCAATGCCGTATTAGAAGGGGCCGATGCGGTGATGTTGAGTGGCGAAACGGCCTCGGGACAACACCCGAGTTTGGTGGTTGAAACCATGAGTAAAATTATTGCCGAAGTAGAAAAACAAGAAACAGTTTATAATCGCAATTTGGTTCCTCAATCGCATTCACCCTCTTTCTTGTCGGATGCGTTGTGTTACAATGCTTGTAAGATTTCGGAAGACGTTCATGCCAATGCCATTATTGGAATGACCCAAAGTGGTTATACCGGCTTCATGTTATCGAGCTTTCGTCCACATGCCCCCTTGTACATTTTCACCAAAACACAATCGCTGGTGAATCAGTTGAGTTTAAGCTGGGGCGTTCAAGCGTTCTATTACGATAAAGAAAATAGCTTAGATGAAATTATTGCCGATCAAATTAATATCATCAAAGAGAAAGGTTTATTGAAAGAAGGCGATGTGATTATTAGTACAGGAAGCACGCCGGTACACGAACATCTTCCAACGAATGTGATTAAAATAAGCACACTTAAATAATGTAGAAAAAATAAAAAAAAAGGCCTCGTAAAGGGGCCTTTTTTTGGGTATCAACTGTCGGAACTTTTTTCAGCGCAATTGCGTCGCACACTGAAACTCCATCGCTCTAATCATCGCCGCCAAACCGAATAGTTTTAGCCATTTACCATTGGGCTTTAATGCCGAACAAAACACTGAAAGGCATATTGGGACGATAACCTTGAGGTAAATTAGCCACAATGGCTTTACTATTTGTTACATTACCACATTGCGAAAACAAGGTGAAGGTTTCATTCATTTTGTAATTCGCCGATACATCGAGCATGAAGAAAGCCGGCAGGGCATTGATATTATTCAGGGCTTGGGTAGATGAAGGCAATATATAATTGCCGTGCGATGGCTTCACCCGTGTAATGCCCGTATAACGCCCCGAAGCCGTTACATTCCAACGGGTTCTTTCATACCCCAAATTAAACGATAGCATGTGTGGTGTTATAAATGGCACAACATCGTTTTTAATAATATTCCCATTTCCCCAATCACCACCGGCATTGATAAAGTCTTCCAAGAAACGCGCATGGGTGTAGGTATACGATAGGCCAACAGGCAGTTTATAGTTTTGCGTTGACGTTGATTTTACTAAATCAACTTGGGCCATCAATTCCAATCCGCCAATGCGCGCATTACCGGCATTGAACATATTACCGGTTCCCATGCCCCCGCCCGATACATTATCGGAACCAAGTATGTTACGATAATGGGTTAAAAAAGCAACTGCTTGTAATTGTGCTGCATTTTTTTGATAACGATACCCCAATTCATAATTCGTGGACAATTCGGAACGGGCTTGCTCGCCTACGGTGTTGACCACAGGCATACCGGGTGGCGAGAATCCTTTGTGTACGCCGGCAAAGGCATTGGCATTCCGATTGATTTCGTAAGAAACACTCATGCCGGGCAATACCTCGAACAAGGTGTTTTGCGCCCGTAACAAATTGGTTCCTACCCGCGCATTGTCGGCCGTACCATAATTATTAAAATGCATACGAATGGATTCTACACGAATGCCGGGCGATACTTTCCATTGTTTGTATTGCATACTATAAGTGGCGAAACCGGCCAAGGCATTGGCTTTACGAATCTGATTTTCCTGATTGCCAATAATGCCCGATGCCGTTTGAATCAAGGTGCCCTGATTCATGCTATACCCTATACGCGTGGCATAACGATTGGCCGCATCGGCATGTAAGCGAATACCCACTTGCAATTCATGCTGCACTTGATGCGTTTTGAAAGCATATTGCAATTGCGATTGAACCCCGGTGGCATCATACATCCGATCGGCGCCTTGTAAATCCACATTCCCATTGCTTAATCCGCGCATAATATTATAGGCATTCTTAAACGAATCGGGATTATTTAAAACCGTCATCACGCCTTGCCCATCCACCGTGTTAACACGCACCCAATTGCGGGCCGTATTCGAATAATAGGCTGTTGTGGTAATTTGAGCTCCACGAAAAGGTTGAAGTTGATGGGTTAAAGCAACATGCTGATGCGTCATATTGAGTTGATCGCGTTGGGTAGCCGCATACCGCCGATTCCGATTTTGTTGATAATCGTTATAGGTTAAGCCCAAATACGATTCATGCCCCACTTCACTCATACTGACCATTTTCAAGGTTAATGATTGTTGAATGCGGGCATGGGCTTGGGTATGCCAACGCAATTTCCCCATCACATCGCGTCGATCGAAACCGGTTGGCCCTTGATTGTCTAATTGCTTAAACCCATTCGAGGCCACTCGATTCACATCAAAAACATAATCGATATTTTCGTGGCTATTCCCAACCCAAACATGTTGTTGTGTAGTGCCGAAACTGCCATAGGAAAGCAGGGCTTGTCCGGCCAAACGATTTGGAATTTGACGTGAAATTAAATTCACGGCACCACCTACCGTATAAGGGCCGTATTTAATTTGACTACTTCCTTTCAAAACTTCCACCCCTTGCATACGCGCGAACGTGGGGAAGTAATACGCCGCAGGATCGGCATAGGTAGCGGGTGCTATTAAAACCCCATCTTCCATGAGCGTAATTTTGGCACTACGGTTCACGGCAGTGCCACGTAACCCAATATTGGGGCGTAAGCCGAAGCCTTCTTCGTCGCGCACATTCACGCCGGGAATGATACGCAATACATGATTCACATTCACTTGATTCAACTTCTCGAGCGTTTGACGGGTAATGTATTGTCCGGAACCACTCGGCCCATTCGACTTATTCCCGGTTATAATCACCGATTGTAAATTGTGCTGAACACTATCCATTACTTGACCTTGGGTGCCGAGAGGTAAACCCATTGCAGCAACACCATATCCTAAAACGATCCACGATTTTATTTTATTCATGCCGGCAAAGGTGCTTGAACGCATACCCAAGTGGCTTTAGGCAAAGGGAAAAAAAGTTTATAAATGCGGAAATCAGTGTTTGATTTGCTTTTGGGGCGAAATGCCAAAGTAGTTTTTGTAGGCTTGACTAAAACTACTGAGCGAAGAATAACCCACTTCCATGGAGATATCGCTCAAGGTAAATTGATTTTTTTCAATGAGGTGTTTGGCTTTCACCATGCGGTTTTCTTGTACGAACTCAAAAATGGTTTGTCCAAACACTTCCTTGAATGCCTTTTTCAAATAACAAGAATTAGTCCCCACTTGCGTAGCAATGCTCGGAATAGTTAAATTCGACTCGAGGTTGGCTAAAATAAATTGTTTGGCTTGTTGCACCTTTTCCATTTCAAGGGGACGATTCAAAAAAGAACAAGCATCGCAATTCAAATTGAAGACCAAATTATTTTTGAGTACCTGATACACCAAATAAAGGGCGGTACTTTCGAGAAATACCTTACGCGCGAAACCTTGTAAATTACAATTCAGCAGTTCGTGCAATTTCGATTGGGTATTACAGCAAATGCTTTGTTTCTCGATATTGAAATTGATTTCCTCGTTGTATTTTTCGAAGTACGCTTGATCGATATGCAAGCTTATTTGATTTTGATGAGCGGGGAATTGAAAAAGGCAATCGCCGGGAGCGAGGGTATAATGCAATACCACCCATTGGTTTTGCTGCGATACCAAGCACGTTGTTTCTTGTGCATCGTTGATGCCATTGACGTTAAAATAAATATAGTCGTTAATCCATTCCATAACCGATGGGCTTGCGGGCGCAAAGGTACATGGTTTAGCGAGAAACATGGTGCAAGGGATAGAAGAAGAAAGAAAATGGGCTGAATGGCGGCGGGATGTGCAGGGGAAGACGCGCCCGCTTACGCGAGCCCGAGCGCGAAAGCGGAAGCGGGCGTGTGAGCGGGTGCGGCCGGAGCGAACGCGGAGCCCGGAGCAGCCCGATATTGGCTGAATTTTGATTGACGATGAGCGCCCCTAAAAACGAGACGGCCCCTAGACAGGGGCCGACTCTTTGCTGAATATAAAACTACCAAAAATGGTCAATACTTGCTGCAATACTGGTGTGGGAGATAGTCTTGCAGGGGGTTGTGGTCGCCCAGTCCACGAAGAATGAGTAAAATGCCGCTAAGGGCGTAAACCCAAGGTACAATGCGGCGGAGGGCGGAACGGCGGGCGGGACTGAACCAATGGGCCAGGAAGCTCATGCTCCACATGGCGGGAAGCGTGCCCATGCCGAAGAAAAACATAAAAAGAGCGCTATCGAGCACCTTGCCGGAAGCGAAGGCACTGGCCAAGGCAAGGTAAACCAAACCGCAGGGCAATAAGCCGTTGAGCATGCCAATGAGCAGGGAAGCCGAGGCGTGGGTGGTATGGTATAATGTTCCGAGCTGTTTACTCACCCACCGATTGAGTGGATTTTGAGACCCCACTTGAATGGTTTGCCGATTGAAAAACAGGTAATACACACTGAGCAATAACAAGGTAGCGCCCATAATAAAAGCAAGCGCATTTTGGAACGATTCGGGTACGAGCCATTGATGGGTGATGCCCACCAAGGTACCGAGGGCGGCGTAGGTTAAAGCACGACCGAGATTATACAACAGGGTTTGAAATAATTTTCCGGCGGGTGTTTCGTGCTGAATGGGCAAGGCCAAGGCCAATGGACCGCACATACCCACGCAGTGCGCACTGCCCACAAAACCCATTATCCAAGCGGTCATTACCCAGTAGCCCATGGTTTATAAAAACAATTTAGTTTCGGAGAAATACGTTTTTCCTTGTGCAGTCCAACTGAGTTGAATGCGGTAAGCACCGTGGCGATCTTTCAATTCGATGCGTTGTAATTGTTGTGCATCGAGTTGAAGCGGAATTTCCAAATCTTGCGCACTGTTCGCGGCATAGTATAAATTCACCTTTCCCGAATCGGCCTTGATGCTTGCGGGAAACTGAATGTGCAATTGACCATCGAGGGATTTTACCGTGGGTTTTTCCGTTAATGACTGCACATTATTCATATCGTTGAGGCGATCTTGATATTTAATTTCAGCCTCGTAATATTTATCGGTTACTAGCTCGAGAGATGTGTTCACACTGCGAACAGCGAAGTAAATCATCATGCTTACAAAAGCGGCAAGCACCAATAGAATTTTATGATACCAATTGAATGTCATGTTACTTAGAATTTACAGGTGCCATGAAGGTGGTGTTGATGGTTTTCACTAAGGTGAGGCTATCGTAGATACCAATCGACAAGGGCATTTTTTTATTATGAATTTGAGTAGTAGGAATCAACACAAAGAGTTGTCCTTGTTTTTCGGCACCGGGTTCTACCACAATCGCTTCGTGCCCAATGAGTTTAATTTCGCCGGCCTGATTTTCCAATTTGATATGCACGTGCATAGGCGTGCCTTTTTTATTGGCCACTTTGAAATTGTATAAGTTACTAATGGTACCGTCGGTATTTTCTTGGTAGAACTGTCCGGGTGTACGTAAGATGGATACATCCACCACCGAGTGACTGGAGAAAGTAAACGAAAGCAAGCCAAGCAAAATGATTAAAACCACCGAATAGGCCATGATGCGTGGGGTGATTTTAGTTTTTACACGATCTACGATATTGGCTTCTGAGGCATAACGAATAAGTCCTTCCGGTTTATCGATTTTAACCATGATGACATTACAGGCATCAATACACGCGGTGCAATTGATACATTCCAATTGGGTTCCGTTGCGAATGTCGATACCGGTTGGACAAACATTGACGCAGGCTTTACAATCGATGCAATCGCCATGATGGGTTGACTGATCTTTGAGTTTACCGCGCGGTTCGCCCCGCACATGATCGTAGGCTACTACAATCGATTTCTTATCGAGCATGACACCTTGTAAACGACCATAAGGACAGGCTACAATACAAATTTGTTCGCGAAGGAACGCGTAAACCGCAAAGAAGGCACCCGAGAATAAAATAAGGGCAGCGAAACCGGTTACGTGTTCCGAAAGGGGTTCACTAATAATTTTTCGTAATGCCGGCAAGCCAATAATATAGGCTAAGAAGGTATTGGCAATAAGGAAGGATATTAAATAAAAGATGGCATATTTAGCAATGCGTTTACTGATTTTATAGGAATCCCAAGGGGCTTTATCGAGGGCACGTTGTTGTTGCATATCACCATCTATCCAATATTCAATGCGGCGAAATACCATTTCCATGAAGATGGTTTGCGGACAAGCCCAACCACAAAACAAGCGACCAAATACTACCGTGAACAACACAATAAAAACCACACCGGTGAGCATGGCCATGCCAAACACAATTAAATCTTGCACGCCAAAATGGAGTCCAAACAAAATAAATTTACGCTCCACCACATTGAGCATAAACAAAGGTTCGCCTTTGTATTGCAGTAAGGGGAGCGTAAAGAAAATGACGAGGTAAAAAATACTAAAAATCGAGCGCAGATTATATAAACGACCTTTCGGTTGTTTGGCGAATATCCATTTACGGCTTCCATCGTCTTCAACCGTCGTAATACGGTCTCTAAAATTCTGCTTGTCGGGTTCAATAATGGCAGACATATCAATTGAGTTTTATATTCAGTGTTATTTCGAAACCGTTCAGCTTGGGTTACGAAAGGATAGAAAAGCGGCAAGGCCGCCAAGCCCTAAGGCTTGGCGGGTGCAGCACTATTCGAATCGGCAGGCGCCGAAGTTTTGCTGGAATCAGCACCGGCGGCCGGAGCGGCAGCGGAATACAAATCGCCTTGAGGGGCTTTACCACCGGCTACATTTTTGTTACCGAAGGCTGTGATGATATACGATACCACGGCTTGCATATCGGCCGGTTTAATTTCACTTTGCCATGAACGCATCCCTTTTTCAGGCACCCCATATTTGATGGTTTTGAAAATGGAATGAATATCGCCGCCATGAATCCAATACGGATCGGTTAAGTTTGGACCTACACCGCCTTGGCCTTTATCGCCATGACAAGCCACACAGTTCTGAACATAAATTTTTTCACCGCCGCCAATCATCGATGCGTCGGCTAATAACGTAACACTATTTTCATCTACACTCGCCCCGGCTTTCTTGATATATTCCAAACGATCTTGCTCACCCTGTTCAATTTGCGCTTCATATTCAGCAATCGATAAAGGGCTAGCCTTGATAACATGGTAATCTGTCCAATAATAAACGGCAAACAAAATAGTACCAATAAAAATGTATTTCAACATGGGCGGCATGCCATTGTCTAATTCTTGAATACCATCATAATCGTGGTCAATGAGTTGCTCGGCTTCTTTTTCAATTGGCTTATCGCTTCCCATCATAGTATTCCATTGCAACCATTTCGGCATCACCGATTGGAATGGCTGAATGAGCCCTTTGCGCACCAAGAAGGTGTACAGAATAAAACACAATACCAAAATCACCACAAACTCGAATACCAAAACACCCAATAATATCCAAAACACCGTAGCTTCCATATCCAATACCATGGGCACAGTATCTACTGCGGCGGCCGCGGCATCTTGGGCATTGGCCATCAAGGTTGACCCCAATAAAACTAAGACAGTTAAAAGTCCTTTCTTAGCTTTTCGATCGCGGGCAATTTGAAGGGTATCTTCTTCAATAAGGGTTTTAACAATTTTGCCCATTATATAAATTACAGCCATCAATATGATAATGGTGGCCACCATCAAAATACCGGCACCGCTGGTCCAAATCGATAATTTCTCGGGGGCAATGGCCCCCGGGGCGGCAGCATCTTGAGCCTTAGCCAAACCACTGAGCATCAAGGCGGGCAACAAAGCACCCAAGATGCGAAATATTTGCTTTTTATAGTTCATGTTCTCTTAGTTTAAGGAGTTATCAATAGGGAGGTGTTCCAATTCTTCCATCGTTTTCTTATCGGCCTTGGCTACATACACCAAGAGGAGTATAAAAAAGGCGAAGAAGATGAGCAATGAAACCAAGGGATAAACACCCACACCTTCAATGGATTTCAAATAATTAATGAATTTCATACAATGCGACTAAGGTTAATTAATTGGTTGCAACTCCTGTGTTTTTAATGTCCTTACCCAAACGTTGTAAGTAAGCAATCAAGGCAATGATTTCTTTCGATTCCAAATTCTTGATTTCCTCACTTTCAATCATCTTCTTCACATCTTCATCAGCTTGTAAACCTTCTACAATGCCTTTGGCTTGGGCTTTCATATCGGCCACCGCTTTTTTATCGTAATCAGCTTCGTAAGGCACACCCATGGTTTGCATGGCACGTACTTTGGTCGGCATCAAATCGGTATTCATATCATCGTGGAACAACCAAGGATAGGCCGGCATAATAGAACCGGTTGTAATCCATGAGGGTTCATACATGTGTTTAAAATGCCATGAATCCGGGTTACGACCACCTTCGCGTTGTAAATCGGGACCGGTACGTTTAGAACCCCATTGGAACGGATGATCGTACACAAATTCACCGGCTTTCGAGTATTCACCATAACGTTCAGTTTCGTGACGGAACGGACGAATCATTTGCGAGTGACAGTTATAACAACCTTCACGAATATAAATATCCCGACCTTCCAATTCAAGCGGTGTATAGGGTTTCACACTGGCAATGGTTGGAATATTCGATTTCACTAAGAAGGTAGGCACAAACTCAATCACACCACCAATCAATACCATCACCAAACTCAACAACATGAATTGAACCGGACGACGCTCAATCCAACGATGCCAATATTCTCCTTCGTGACCGGCTTTATCGTTCACTAAGGCAGGAGCCGAAGCGGCCTCATCGGCAGCTAAATTACCCGACTTTACTGTTTTGATTATGTTGTACAACATCACCACAAAACCGGTCAAGTAAACAGTACCACCTAAACCACGCAATAAGTACAACATTTTAATACGCACTACGGTATCCATGAAGGTATAGCGCAAGGTACCATCGGCTGTGAATTCACTCCAGCTTAAGCTTTGACTGAACCCGGCCCAATACATTGGAATCGCATACAATAAGATACCCAATGTACCCAACCAGAAGTGCGTATTCATTAAACTCTTCGAGTAGATTTCAGTTTTAAACAATCGGGGAATTAACCAATACAACATGGCGAAGGTCATGAATCCATTCCAACCCAAAGCACCAACGTGTACGTGGGCTATAGTCCAATCGGTAAAGTGCGAAATAGCATTCACATTCTTCAACGATAATAAGGGCCCTTCAAAAGTCGACATACCATAAGCGGTTACAGCCACCACCATGAATTTCAAAATAGCATCTTCACGCACTTTATCCCAAGCACCACGCAAGGTTAACAAACCATTAAACATACCACCCCACGATGGCGCAATCAACATCACCGAAAACACGGTACCTAACGACTGTGCCCAATCGGGTAATGACGTATACAACAAGTGGTGCGGACCGGCCCAGATATACAAGAAAATCAAAGACCAAAAGTGTACAATCGATAAACGATACGAATACACCGGACGGTTAGCCGCCTTTGGTAAGAAGTAATACATTACCCCCAAATAAGGTGTAGTTAAAAAGAAGGCTACCGCATTATGGCCATACCACCATTGTACCAAGGCATCCTGCACACCGGCATACCACGAATAACTCTTGGTTAAAGACACCGGCAATTCAATGGAATTCACCACATGCAACATGGTAATCGTAACAAACGTAGCAATGTAAAACCAAATACCTACATACAAGTGCTTCTCGCGACGTTTGAAAATAGTACCAAACATATTGATACCAAATACAACCCAAACCAAAGCAATTAAGATATCAATAGGCCATTCCAATTCGGCATATTCCTTACCGGTTGTATAACCCGACACCAAGGTCAAGGCCGCCAACACAATAATCAATTGCCAACCCCAAAAGTGAATTTTACTTAAGGTATCGTTGAACATTCGCGCTTTCAATAAGCGTTGCAACGAATAATAAACGCCCATAAAAATACCATTCCCCACAAAGGCGAAAATCACCGCATTCGTGTGCAATGGACGTAAACGACCAAAGGTCGTATAAGGCAGTTTTAAATTCAAGGCAGGGGCATACAACTGGAAGGCAATCAATACCCCCACCAGCATACCGACAAATCCCCACAACATGGTGGCGTAGGCAAAGTTCTTTACCGTCCGATTGTCATAATTAAATTGTTCTATTTGCATAACTAAACTGGTTTTTAATTTTTGGTTGTTTTTGTTTCAGCGGGCTCCTCGTCGAGTAACATGCGCATCGAGGGCGTATGCACATCGTCGTATTGTCCATGCTTCGTGCTCACAATGAAGGCCACTAAAAAGGCGGCGGCTACACTCAAGCTGAAAGCAATTAGGAGAATCATTACGCTCATTAGAAAATGTTAAAATTTAAAGGTCAAAAGTAGTTTTTTGTGCATCGGAAAAACATGAGGAATGTCAATCCGTCAACTGATAAATATCATGCAAGTATCCCGTATCGCTTAGCATACCACCGCGACAAGAAGAAACTCAAACCTACAATACTCACGGTACTAATGGGCATCAATACCGCCGCTACCACCGGGGTTAAATCGCCTTGAATAGCATACGACAAACCAATGAGGTTATACAAAATCGATACCCCAAAAGTGATAAACAATATGATTCGGCTTTTCTGAATAAAAGCCAAAACCGCTTGCATGTCCACCAAACGCTTAGCATGCACAATCACATCACAAGCCGGCAAAAAATTATGCTCATCATCAATTACAGCTAAACCAACATCGCTCTTCTCGAACGCATTCATATCGTTTAAGCCATCGCCTATCATCAAAACCGTTTTTCCTTGCGCTTGCAATTGCGCCACATAAGCCGTTTTATCTTCCGGCAAACAATTAAAATTCAAACATTCAGAATTACGCACCACGGCCGATAAGGTTTGGCGTTCCGCATCATTATCGCCACTCAATACATGCAAATCGAAAGAACGATTCAATGCTTTAAACGCCGCCAATACCCCCTTGCGGTATTCATTCTTTATTTCAAAATAACCCACCACATCGCCTTGTATTGAAACAAACACCTTGGTAAAGGCATTCGCTGAAGCATCAGCTACCCCCAACCAAGCAGCCGAACCCAATCGAATCGACCACCCATTCACATCACCTTGAACACCTTGCCCATCCAACGATTTGTAATTACTAACCGCCCATGCCTCCCCATGATGCCAATACCCCGCAATCAATTTACTCAAGGGGTGTATCGATAAAAATGCCAACGAATACACCGCCTGTTTTTCCGATGCACTTAATTCTCGACCCACAAAATCAATATGGGCTTTGCGCGCATCCGTCAATGTCCCCGTTTTATCGAATACCAAGGTATCGGCCTTTTGCATCACTTCCATCACCGCCGCATTCTTAATGTAAATACCGTAGTTCGCCAATAAAGTCAACATGTTACCATGTGTGAACGTACTGCACAACAGCAAAGCACATGGACAAGCCACTATCCATACCGTTACCAATGCCCGCAAGCCGGTAGACGCTTCGCCTTTCCAAATCCAATACAAACAAGCCAATGTACCCAACAACAAAACAATGGCCGAAAACCATACATTAATTCGTTCAGTGGTCAACAAAGTATTCGATTGAAACTTAGCTTGTTGCCTACTATTCCATAACTGCGTAATATAACTCTGCGAAGGTTTCTTGCTCACCGTTAAATGAACCACAGCACTCTTCAAAATGGCCCCGGCATAAATGGGTTCATGCCGATGCTTCTCTACCCAATTACTCTCGCCTGTTACAAAACTATAATCAAACCAAGCCTGCTCACTCATTAAAATGCTATCGGCAGGAATCACTTCCTGTTGCCGACTCACTAAGGTATCGCCCACCCCAATCGAGGTCAAAGGTTTAGTTGTTTCCTTTCCTTCAGCCACCACATTCACCGCAATGGGTAAGTATGACGAATACCCTCGTTGAAAGGTCAAATAATGATAACTTTTGTTCTGAAAAAAACGCCCCAACAACATGAAGAACACAATACCCGCCATGGTATCCATATACCCCAACTGTTGCTCAAACACAATGCGGTAAACACTTACCACAAACGTAATCAGAATGGCCAAGGCAATAGGAATATCAATATTCAATTTCTTCAAAACCAACTGCTGCCAACTGCTCACAAAGAACTCGCGCGCCGCATAAAAAAATACCGGCAACGACAATACCAAGGTTAAATAATTAAACACGGTATTCAAGCGCCCATCATTCAAAAAATCGCCGGCCGCAAAATAATCGGGCAAACTCAACATCATGATATTCCCGAAACAAAAGCCCGCAATGGCAATCTTATACAACTGCTTCCTGTCTACCGCCTTATTGGGTTTCCCCGTTAAATCATCTAAAGCCAAACGCGGTTCATACCCAACCTTCTTCAATAAAATCACCAACTCTTTCAAGGAAATTTTCTCCGCATCAAACACCAACTTAATTTCCTTCTCTAAAAAATTCACCGTCGACGATACCACGCCCGCATTCATTTTATACAAATGCTCCAACAACCAAATGCAGGAACTACAATGCATATTCGGCAAAGTAAATTTCACATGCCGCAAATTCCCGTCTTTGAAATAAATCAACTTCTCTTGCACACTCACGTCATCTAAAAAATCGAAAAACGTATTCAAATGCGTGCGCTGCTGGCTTACCCCCGGCGTTTCCGTTAAGGTATAATACCCACATAAATTATGTTCCTGTAAAATTTCGTACACCGATTTACATCCCGCGCAACAAAACGTTTTATTGTCGTACGCAATTAAGGTACCGGTATTCGTTTCACCGCAATGGTAACACGCGGTGTCGATAGTTCGATCGGTGAGGGTCCCCGTCATAGTTAAATATTCAGCCCTACAAAGGTCAAACACCCCAACGGGAAAGAACCTAACAATTGTCACCGTAAAGACTGATATATATCAGCCGCCAATCAATTTAATCGTATAAATGCGCCGTCAAATACAAGGCGTCATCATTCATTATTTTAATCTTCTTATGGTCCACATCAATCATCCCTTCTTTCCTAAACTCACTTAAAATTCGAATGAAGGATTCCGTAGCCGTACCCACCAAATTCGCCATTTCCTCGCGCGATAATGTCACGTTCAAAGTCTGCCCATCTTCAGCCACACCATACTTATGCTTCAACATCAACAAGGTTTCCGCCGCACGCTCACGCACCGGCTTTTGCGCCAAATCACTCATCTTCGATTCCGCATCCTTCAAATCGCCCGCCAACAACTGAATCATCTTCTTGTAAATGCTAATATTCCGGTCCATCAACTTCTCCAAAGCCTGTCGCGGTACATAACACAACATGGTTTCTTCCAAAGCCGCCGCCCCGCAATTATACTTGTCGTTGCTAATCAAGGCCCTATAACCAATCACATCGGCATCGTTGGCCAAGCGCACAATATGCTCTTTCCCCTCACTGCCACGGCGAAACACTTTCAATTTCCCCTTCTTCACACAATACAAACCATGCGGCTTCGTGTCTTGCAAAAACAATACCTGCCCCTTGTGCAATTGCACCATGTTTTTCTCCATGTTGAGAAAATCAAAATCATCTTCTTCCAAATCGGAAAATAGCGAAAATTTACAATTGGGACAGGTCTTACAATTGTACCCGCAAACATCATTCTCCATAAGCAAGGACATTTTATATTCAGCCTCGTAAAGGTACAACAGCCCTTCAATATGCCATAGTATTTTCCTATACACCCCTTATTTATTCGCCTTGGTTAATCAAATTCTACAAAAAATGAAACTTTTGACCCCGTAAACTCGGTTTGTTTTTTTGGGCGTGCCGGCGGGG